>CAZKXE010000026.1:0-7562 GCA_964556855.1 uncultured Candidatus Saccharibacteria bacterium | reverse complement strand
AGCTACTTTGTAATCTTCGCTTAGAAGTTTCAATAATCTGTGTAGTCTCTCGTTCAAAAAGTCTTTATCCATATATTTCAACCTGCCTGGTAGAAATAATTCAACTTTGATTCTATGACCTTCTGAAAGCCATATAGAAGCTTTTTTTGCCTTAACATTCAGGTCGTTCTCGTCTGTTCCGATCTTTACCTGAATAGTTTTAACTTCAACCGTTTTAGCCTTGCTTTTAGCAGCCTTTTGCTTTTTATTATGGTCGTACAAAAATTTACCATAATCAGCGATTTTTGCAACCGGAGGATTAGCATTTGGTGATATTTCTATTAAATCTAATTCTGCCTGCTTGGCAATTTTTAATGCTTCAATAGTTGAAATGACACCAAGGTTTTCGCCATTTTCTCCAATAACCCGAAGTTCTTTGGCTCGAATGTATTCGTTAATGTTTACTCTGATTGTATTTGAATTATAATTTTTTCTCAATGCTTTGTTTTTATTAAAAAAGTGTTGCTTTTAAAGGGCAACATTAGTTTTATAGTAACACTTTTATTCGTTTTTGCAATACTTTTATTGACCTCAAGATCATTTTTGGATAATAAAATTCAATTGAGTTTTTACTGATTAAAAATAAAAAAAGCACCCATTTTTGGGTACTTGTATTGATGTTGCTATATTTAAATGGCGGTGAACTGGTGGGATTTGAACCCACGACCTTCCTGCTAGTCTTTTATATTGGTAGGTTATGGGCTACCAGTGTGTATTAACCTGCAGGTGCTCTCACCATGAGCGATTGATAGATGTGGCCAGTAAGGTCACTCTAACTAAATCGAGGAGTTACCCTGTGAAAAGCTGGGTCGCAAAGTTTTATGAGTAAGGCGTATAACCGTTTCAGACTCACTTTGCGACTTATGCTTTTACCTCTCTGAGCTACAGTTCACCATTTAAAATATTCAAGGAACGAACAAATTCAGATATTATACCTTTTAATCCGATAAGTCAAATATAAGTCAGATCTTTTTATGGGTTGGATTTTGCTTCTTTTCTTTTTTCGATTATAATTATCCGGTATCTTTTATTAATTTAAAATTATTTAATCAGTATGAAAATCAAAAAAATTATTGCAAGACAAATTTTAGACTCAAGAGGGAATCCAACGGTAGAGGCAGATGTTGTTTTATCAGATTCATCATTTGGAACTGCAGCTGTTCCATCGGGAGCCTCTACAGGAAAATATGAAGCCGTTGAATTACGAGACGGAGGGAAAAAGTATAGTGGGAAGGGTGTATTAAAGGCAGTAAAAAATGTGAATGAAATTATTGCTAAAAAAATTAGGAATAAAGATTTTGATCAATCAAGTCTGGATAAATTCATGATCGAACTTGATGGGACGGAAAATAAAAATAAATTAGGAGCTAATGCAATTCTGGCAGTCTCTATGGCATTTGCTCGGGCAATGAGCGTAAGTCAAAAAAAGGATTTATTTAAGTATTTTAAAACTGTTAGTAAAACTAAAAATCCAATTCAGCTTCCAGTACCAATGATGAATATTTTGAACGGTGGAAAGCACGCTTCTAATTCAACTGATTTTCAAGAATTCATGATTGTTCCTCACGGTTTTAAAACTTTCTCAGAAGCCTTGCAAGCTGGGACTGAAATATTTCATGCATTGAGGAAAATTTTAAGTGATAAAAAAGAAAATACTACAGTAGGGGATGAAGGCGGGTTTGCTCCAAGTTTGCCAGATAATGAAAGTGCGATTCAATTGGCAGTGGAGGCTATTAGAAAAGCTGGATATAAACCAGGTAAGCAAGTATCCATTGCTTTGGATGTTGCTTCATCTGAATTGTATGAAGATGGAAAATATCAATTAAAAACTGAAAAGAAATCTTTGACTTCAGATCAGATGATTCAATACTATGAAAAATTAGTTGAAAAATATCCAATTATTTCTATCGAGGATGCACTAGATGAGGATGATTGGGAAGGATATCAAAAATTAACTGAAAAAATTGGTAAAAAAGTTCAGTTGGTGGGTGACGATTTATTTGTGACAAATACAACTAAATTAGAAAAGGGGATTAATGAAAAATGTGCTAATTCAATTTTGATCAAATTAAACCAGATCGGAACTGTTACAGAAACTATTGATGCAATTAATTTAGCTAATAAAAATGGTTACACTGCTATAGTTTCTCATAGATCAGGAGAAACAGAAGATTCTATTATTGCTGACTTTGTAGTTGGTCTTGGAACAGGGCAAATTAAAACTGGTTCATTATCTAGAAGCGATAGAGTCGCTAAATATAATCAACTAACTAGAATTGAAGAATCTCTAGGTAAAAAAGCAATTTTCCCAGGTAAAAAAGCATTTAATTAGAAAATTAAAATTATAAAATTTATGAAAAAACCAGTCGCCTTAATTGTCTTGGATGGGTGGGGGTATAGAGAGGATCCAGAAAATAACGCAGTTTTTAAAGCCGATACGCCCTTTTTTGATTCTCTCTGGTTAAATTATCCACATACTTTGTTAGAAGCTAGCGGAACATTTGTTGGCTTACCGCATGGGCAAATTGGAAATAGTGAAATAGGTCATATGACTATTGGGTCTGGTAAAATTATTGATACTGATTTAGTTAGAATTGCCAAAGAAATTAATAATGGGAATTTTTCTAAAAATGAAGTCTTGTTAAATGGAATCAAAAAGGCTGTTGAAAATAATTCTCAAATTCACGTCGTCTCCTTGGTTGGAGAGGGAGGTGTCCATTCCCATCAGAGTCATTTCAATGCTACAGTTGATTTGATTAAAAAAGAAGCGGGACCATTGACTAAAACTTTTCTGCATTTGTTTACTGACGGTCGTGATTGCAGCCCGTATGATTCGATTTCTTTTTTAGAAGAGATTGAAAAAATACAGGATGAAAATATCAAGGTTGGATCTATTTCTGGTAGATATTTTGCTATGGATCGAGATAAAAATTGGGATAGATTTGACCAGTGGTTTAATTTAATTAATCCAATAGTAGGTCTTGATAATGAAAAAGAAGCCGACCAAAATAAGGGAAAAGAAATAACACCTGATTTTATTGCAGAAGTTGAAAAGCAACATTCAAACAATTTAACTGACGAACACCTAAAACCTTTTCTGGTGAGCGATTGTAAAATTGATGAAAAAGATGTAATTATCGTCCTTAATTTTAGAGCAGATAGAGTCAGGATGTTGGCTGAAAAGTTAATGGAAATAAAGAATGCAATGAACCTGGAAATTATTACAATGACTAATTACGGTTCTGATTTTTCTGGCGTTAAGGTAATTTATCCACCGATGGAAATCAAAGGAACTCTTGCTAGTGAGATTTCTAAAAAAGGTCTAAAACAGACTCATATTGCTGAAACTGAAAAATTTGCACATGCAACTTATTTTTTAAACGGTGGGAAGAATGATAAATATCAAGGAGAAGAGCATGTTTTAATTGAAAGTAGAAAGGATGTTCCAACACATGATTTAGCTCCAGAAATGAAGTGTCAGGAAATTTCCGCTGCATCAATTCAATCAATTGAAAATGAGGATGATTTTTTGTTTGTTAATTTTGCCAATGCTGATATGGTGGGGCACACTGCGGATGTTCAGGCCATTATCAAATCGCTAGAAATTTTAGATAAGGAATTAGAAAATTTAGTTAAAAAAATATTAGAGAAAGATGGTGTCGCAATTATCACAGCGGACCATGGAAATGCTGAACTGAATTTTGATATCGAAAAAAATGAGGCACATACATCTCATACTACTAATTTGGTCCCACTGATTGTTGTTTCTAATGATCAAACCAAAATTAAGAGTGATTTTAGAATTGAAAATTTGTCTAAATTAGGTGAAGAAGTCAGACCATCACTTAAGGATGTTACCCCGACAATTTTTAAAATTTTAGAAATTGATAAGCCAGAATATATGGCAGGGGAGAGTTTGGTGTAGTTGAAGGTTAGTTAGTTTATATTAAAAAAGCTCGCTTTAAAACATAAGTTTTAAAGCGAGCTTGCTTTTGACGAGGTTTCTAATCTCGTGGTTTAGGGATTCTTGATTCCATCAGAATCACCGATTCATTTTTACAATGAATCCTCAATCCGTGTTCTTCTCGTTCCCAAGAATTGGGTTCGAGATTGATTTTGATTGGTGAATCGTGATTTTCTAGTTTCCAATTACCCCAAAGACCATGTTTTGTGATAATCCATTCAAGGAAGATTGTTATAACCCCATCTTCATTGATCGAGATGTCACTGATGTTACCCCTTGATTTAGAAGCTTTAACCATTATTTCCCGGCCTTTGACTGTTGCAACATGTTCACTTTCAACCAGAAAACATGATCCAACATCGAACTTGCGTAAATCGCTCATTGAAATTTTTTTCATTACTAGACCACCCCTTTTTTTGTCGTTGTTGTTTAATGTTCAGAATTAACCCCTCCCTAAATTAACATATTTAGTTAAAAAAGCCATTACTTATTTAATTGACCAGCCACAAAACCTGTAGTCCAACATAGTTGTAGTGAATATCCGCCAGATGGTCGGTTGACGTCTAAAACATCTCCGGCAAAATATAAATTTTCGATAATTTTAGATTGCATAGTTTTAGTATTTACTTCTTTTAGATTTACACCTCCGTCAGAAACAACCGCACGGTCCATACCCATCAGACCTTCTATTTCAACTGTTATATTTTTCATCAAATTCACAATTTCTTTTCTTTCATCTTTGGTAATACTGTGGACTTTTTTACCCCAATCAAAATCAGGTAATAAATCTTGAAAAACAAATTCTAAACCTTTTGGTAAAATTTCACTCAAAATATTTTTTAAATCTTTATTTTTATATTTATCAAAAATTTTAATAATCTTTTTTTCTAGCTGACCTGTATTTAAATCTGGTTCAAGACTGATTTTGGCTTCAACTTTTCCTACATATAGTAAATCCTTAACTTTATAGGCTAAATTCAAAATCATTGGGCCGGATAATCCAAAATGTGTAAATAAAATACGTCCTTGCTTGGTGAATGATTTTTGACCATTTACTAAAAATTGAATTTTAACATTATCAATTGAAACGCCGGAAATTTTCTCGATCCATGAATCCTTAACTTTTAGAGGAACTACGTTTGGTGTTGGTTCTTTTATAGAATGTCCTAATTTAGGTAGCCACTTAAAAGCATCTCCAGTAGAACCTGTTTCTGGATGGGAAGTGCCACCAGTAGTTAGAATAAAATTTTTAGCATAATAATTTCCAGTTTTTGTCTTAACTGCAGTTATTTTTTCACCATCGTCATTTTTCTCTGAAATTATTTTAACAACAGTTTCGTTAGTTTTTATTTCGATATTTTTTTGGGCACAATATTTTTCAAGGGCTTTTAAAACATCCATAGATTTTTGACTTTTTGGAAAAACACGATTTCTAGCTTCTGTTACTAATGGTAATCCTAAATTTTCAAAAAAATCCATTGTGTTCTGGACGTTAAATTGACTAAAGGTTGAGAACAAAAATTTACTATTTTCTTTGAAATGATTCAAAAATAATCGCATATCAAAATTAGCATTTGTAATATTGCAACGACCACCACCCGTCATTAATAACTTTCTCCCAAGCTTTTGATTTTTTTCAATCACCAAAACCCGCTCGAATTTTTTAGCCGCAGTACCAGCTGCCATCAGACCAGCTGGGCCTCCTCCGATTACAATAACGTCGTATATTGCTTTATTTTCAGATGATTTCATATTAATACAAGAATGGCATTTTATTTTTTAAAAGTAAATATTAATAAAATTATGTAGTAAATAATTTCTTATTTATAAACGAATTCAATTTTCTTTACCTTATCACAAAAAAATATATAATATTAGTATATGAAAAAAATATTAATAACATTAGGTGTTTTATTAGTTGTAGCGATGGTAGTTTTTATTCCTTATAACTCGATTATTTCAAAGGATCAGGCTGTGCAGGCTTCATGGGCACAAGTTGAAACTGATTATCAAAGAAGATCTGATTTAATTCCAAATTTAGTTGCAACGGTAAAGGGTGTTGCAAGTTTTGAACAAGAGACCTTAACTAATGTAGTGGAAGCCCGTGCTAAAGCAACAGGAATTCAATTAAATGCAAATGATTTAACTTCAGAAAAAATAGCTCAATTTGAAAATGCACAAACTGATCTATCAGGAGCACTCAGTAGATTACTAGTAGTTGCTGAAGCTTATCCTACATTAACAGCATCTGAAAGCTTCAGGGGTTTACAGACTCAATTAGAAGGCACAGAAAACAGAATTGCAGTTTCTAGAAAAGACTTTAATACGGTTGTACAAAGTTACAATACAACTATTAAAAGATTCCCAACAAATATTACTGCAAAAATATTCAATTTTACTGAAAAAGCTTATTTTGAATCAGTTCAAGGTGCAGATGAAGTTCCGGCTGTAGAATTCTAAATATGTATAAATTTTTATTATCATTTGTCATTTTGTCAGCAGTATTTTTGTCCTTAAATGCTAACGTCCATGCGTATTCTTCTCCAGGTTCTCCTTCTGGATATGTAAATGATTTTGCTAATATTATTTCTGATGAGGTGCAAGTATCTCTAGAGAATCAATTGGAAATATTTTCAGCATCGACAAGTATTGAAGTTGCTGTAGTTACAGTGAGTAGTCTTGGCGGAGATTCGGTTGAAAATTATGCAAATGAGCTTTTCAGAGAATGGGGAATAGGAAAACAAGAATCCAATAACGGTGTTCTATTTTTAGTTGCTCTTGGTGATAGAAAAACACGGATAGAGGTTGGATATGGACTCGAGGGAATTATGCCTGATATTCAAGCTGGTTATATTGTAGATAATATAATTATCCCTGAATTTAAAAAAGAAAATTATGAAGGGGGAATTATTCAAGGGACAGATGCTATATTAAAAATTGTGGAAGGGGAAAGATTTGAAATAGGTACCAAATCATATTCATCAGACTCAATTGCAGTTGCTTTTTTTGTTTTATTTTATCTTCTTATATTTTCAGTACAATTGATTGTGTCACTTTTAGCTAGTACAAAATCGTGGTGGTTTGGGGGTATTTTCGGTGCTGCAATTGGGTTGTTATTTTCTTATTCATTAGAAATGTCAAAATACTATTTGCTGCCGGCCATAATTCTAGGATTATCTGGATTATTATTTGATTATTTTATTTCTAAATCCTATAAAAAATACAAAAAAAGAGGTGGGAAAAAATCTGCTTGGGCTTGGGGAGGAAGCAAAATTTCTAGAGGCGGATCGGGCGGATTTGGGGGCGGGGGATTCGGTGGTGGAAGTTCTGGAGGTGGAGGAGCAAGTGGAAGTTGGTAGCTCTCGCATTTTTAAATAAAGAAAAACCGCTGATATTGATTACAGAAGTTTTTCTTTATCAGCGGTTACATTCGAGGGGCACAACCAGATGAAATTTTAGCATTTACTTCAGCAACGTAATCAGTTATCTTTTCGATTTCTGAGTTGCTTTCGATCATGCAGGAATTGTCGATTGTTTCAATGATGGCTTTGTATTCTGG
>CAZKXE010000025.1:0-7613 GCA_964556855.1 uncultured Candidatus Saccharibacteria bacterium | reverse complement strand
CTTTTTTCTTATTCTATTTTAATCAATATAAATAAAAAATCAATCTTTTTTTATATTGTCATAAATTTAAAATTTATGGAGGCACGGGCGGGAATCGAACCCGCGCATGGAGGTTTTGCAAACCACAGCGTTTCCACTTCGCCACCGTGCCATTCACTATAAAATTTCCTCTATTCTTTGTCTGTGCTTTTCCCCAAGATCAATTGAAAAGTCAAAAAAAGGAATTCTCATTAACCGAGTTTCTTTTTTTATGTACTCTCGGAAATTTCTTCTTTGTCTTTTCAAAAAATCTAAAGCAGCATTTTCTTTCTGCTCTGGGAAAACTGTAACAAAAAGATCGACATTATGGAAGTCCTTACTTGTTGAAATGTTTGTAACTGTAATTAGTGACTGATTATTACATTCCTTCTGAATAAATTCCTGGGCCTTACCCATAATTATTTTTTCTGCTTTTTGATTCCGCTGATTTTCCTGCATTGTGTTATTTTTTTACAATTTCAAATATTTCAATTTCGTCTCCCGGTACAATATCCATTTTAATATCAACAGAACTTCCGAATTCCTGACCTTTAGTGACTTCTGAAACTTGATTTTTTTGTTCCTGTAAACCTTTTACAATCCCATTACCAATTTCTTCTGATCTACGCAATAATTTAAATTTATTACCAACTCCAATTTTACCTTCTGTTACTTTTGCCCCAATAATTTGGTTGTTTTTAACTTTATTAAAAACTTTCAATACTTTCACAAGACCTCTTCTTTCTTCAATTTCCATTCTCGGCCTATTTTCTTCGATTGTGTTTTTTAGCCATTCTGTTAATTCGTAGATAATTTTAAAGGTTTTCATTTTGATATTAAAACGCTCTGCCATAATTTCGGCCTGTTTATCAATAGTGACACCAAAACCAACAATGATTGCGTTTTGGTCACCAGAAGCCAATTTCAGGTCATTTTCGGATATGTTTCCTGTGCTTATGGAAATAATTTTTGTTTGAGCGTTGTTATCTTCGTTGCTAGCCTCGATTTTTTTCAATTCATAAAGAATTGCTTCTAGTGATCCATCAGTGTCAGCCTTAATTATAATAGGTACTAAAAAGTTTTCAGCTTTTTTAATTTTACCAGTAATATTTTTAAATTCATTTTTAGCATTAACTTTTAGTCTGTCACCAGTTTCTAGATTACTAAAATCTACACAGTAATTTTCAGCTAATTTTTTATTAGCAAATGTATTAAATTCAAATCCTACTTTAGGAATTTTATTCCAACCACTAACTCTAACAGGAGTTGAAAAAGAAGCTTCCTCGACATTTTCTCCTAGGTGGTTTGTAATAGAGCGGACAGGAGAACACGCATCAAAACTTGAAACAAAATCACCTTTTCTCAAGGTTCCGTTTTTGATAATTAGGGTTGTAGTAACACCAACAAATTTATCTTTATTTGATTCTATAACAAAACCTTCTGCTGGTGCATTTGGGTCTGCTTTGTATTCTTGAATTTCTGCTGATAGTAAAATTAAATCTAATAAGTCGTCTAGATTTTTACCAGTTTTAGCTGAAATTTCAGCAACCGGGATGTCGCCACCGTATCCTTCGATGTAAATTTCATTTTCGACTAAATTATTTTTAGTTTTTTCAATATTTGCCTTGTCACTATCTATTTTATTAATAGCAACGACTGTTGGAATTTTATTTTCTTTTATTATTTTATAAGCCTCTAGGGTCTGCGGCATAACACCGTCTTCGGCAGAGACAATTAATACAGCTACATCAGCTACTTCTGCACCGCGACTTCTAACGCTTTTGAAAGCTTCGTGTCCTGGGGTATCAATAAAAGTAATTTTTTTCTCTAAACCTTCCTTATTTTTATGTGTAATCTCATAAGCTCCTAAATGCTGAGTAATTTGACCTGCCTCGTTAGCTACTATATTTGCATGACGAATAGTATCAAGAAGAGTAGATTTCCCATGATCGATATGTCCCATTATAACCACCACTGGTGGTCTTTCTATTAGATTAGTATTACTCATGTTATTTATAGGTTGCAGTATTTTTGGCTTTTTGTCAATGCGTCTTGTTCCTCCTCGGATAATTTTATGTCTGATTTCCAATCCTTAATTTCTTTTGTAAAGATACTAGTTTTTTCTCTTGCGCTAAGGGAAGAAATAATTATTCCGTCACCTTTTTCATTTACAAGAGCGACTGCAAAACTTTTGCCGCCGGATTCAGAACCGCCAAAAGCGCTAAAGTTTAGACTTCCATGACCCTGAATGCTTTTTTGTAATCTAGATTCGACTTTTTCTAAATATGATTTTATTTCCAATTTGAAATTTCTATAGTCATCCAAATTTTTGTTAATTTCAATGAATGATTTCTCTAAACTTTTGCCGTTTTTACCTACTGTAAAGTTTTTAACTTTCTTCCATAACATTAAATTAATTATTATAGATAGGAAGAAAAGTAAAAATAATCCAATATTAAAATAAAAAAGCATTTCGCTTGTGATAAAATCCATATAGTGTAACATTATATAACATGAAGCGGATAAATAAAAGGGTCTTTTTAGACTATGCGTCCACAACACCTGTTGATAGGTTGGTATATAAAGCCATGAAGCCATTCTGGACAAGAAATTTTGGTAACGCTTCGGCCTTGTATGAAGAGGGTATGAATAATTCAAAAATTATTGAGGAATCTCGCGGGCAGGTTGCCCGAATTACTGGCGTCAGGCCTGGTGAAATTATTTTTACTGGTTCCGGAACAGAATCAAATAACCTAGCGTTAATGGGAATTTTGAACGGCTTAGAATTTGATGATAATTTTCTATTTGATAATTGGAGAGAAAAACTAAAAAATAAAAAAATTGATTTCATAACATCAACAATTGAACACCCTGCAATTATAGAACCACTTATTTTTTTAGATTATCAAAAGAAAATTAACTTACAAAAAATAGCAGTTTTAGGAAATGGGAAAATTAACCTTGATGAATTTAAGAGTAAATTGAATAAGGATACATTGTTAGTTACTTTTATTTTGGCAAATAATGAAATTGGCGTTATCCAATCAATCAGAAAAATTAAAAGCATAATAAAAAAATTTAAAAATGAATTAGGTAGAAGATTTGACGAACCACCATTTTTCCATACCGATGCCAGCCAGGCTCCATTATACCTAGATATTAATATTGACCGACTTGGTGTCGATATGATGACTCTTGATGGATCAAAAATTAACGGCCCAAAAGGAATTGGCTGTCTTATTAAAAAAAGTTATGTTCCACTTGGTAATATTATTTTTGGCGGAGGGCAGGAATTTGGTCTAAGACCAGGAACAGAGAATGTCCCACTAATAGTTGGCTTTTCTAAGGCGCTGGAATTAGCAAACCAGAATAGAGGGCGAAGAGCTGATGTTTTGCGGAAATTACAGGAATATTTTTTAGAACAGATAGATTTGAAATTAAAACCTAAAAATAGTGAAATAAAAATAAACGGATCACAAAAGGAAAGGCTACCTAATAATATAAATATTTGTATCCCGGGTTTAAATTCAGAATTTGCGGTTATTCAGTTAGATGAGAAAGGAATTGCTTGTTCAGCCATGACTGCTTGTAAAAATATTTCTGAAAACTCAACCTCGTATGTAGTAGATGCATTGGGTTATGATTGTGGACAATCATCCCTTCGGTTCACATTAAATGAGAAAACAACGAGAAAAGAAATTAACTTTGCTATTAATGCTTTATTTGATATCATTTAATTAATTATGAATGACTTAAATTCACAGCAAATTGTTTTGTTAACTTTGTTAGTTAGTTTTGTAACATCTATTGCCACAGGAATCGTGACAGTATCTTTGTTAGAGCAAGCGCCGGATCCAGTTACTCAGACTATTAACAGGGTAGTAGAGAAAACTATCGAACGGGTGGTAACCGAGCCTTCTCAACCTGGAGAAAAAATTATTGAAAAAGAAACTGTTACAGTGGTAGTAAATGAAGAAGATCTAACAATCGAAGCCGTTAACAAAAATTCTAAAAGTCTGGTAAGACTATATGAAAAAATTTCTGATACAGAGAAAAGATTTATTTCACTTGGAATGATTATTGGAACAAATGGAGATTTTATAATCCCTAATATTGCTCTTAATGAAAAATTAAATTATTTAGCTGAATATTCAAGCGGAGAATTTGCTGTAAATCCTATAAAAAAAAGTTCTAATCCACAATTTGCAGTATTGACATTAATAGAGGATGAAAATAATCAGATCGCAGATGACTTTAAAGTTGTTGGATTTGCTGATTCTGATAGGGTCCAGTTGGGACAATCAATTATTGCTTTAGCAGGAGCAGCGAAAAATGCTGTCTTCACAGGAATTATAAACAGAATTGATTCTGACACTGAAGATCAAACCAGATCATTCCTGACATCTATTGATTCTAAGAATCTAGAGAATGGTGCGTTTATTATGAATTTACAAGGAGATATTGTTGGATTCAATGTAATAGATGTAAATTTGAATACTTTATTTATTCCAGCAAATATGGTAAAAAATTTCTTGAGTGAAACTGGTTCTGTTGCTATAGCAGAATAATGATCAGACTAGATCGAGCGGTATAATTTGAATAAAGTAAAAAATAATATAGACGCAGTTTTTATTAGTTTAATAATTTATAAAATGATGCCACCATTTAAAAATTTTACAGAAAAGGCCCGAGAGGCAATTAGACAATCTCATGAAATAGCTTTGGAAAGGGGACAGAACCATGTCTCTCCTATTCATTTATTAATTTCTCTATTGTTACAGGATGAAAGTATGGTTATTTCAATTTTAGATAAAATGAACGTTGATTCTGTTGTAATGTCAGAAGCACTACTTGATCAAATTGAAGAGCCAGAAACTTCTGATAATCTGAGTTCGGCTTTTCAAATGTATCTTGCGCCGGAATTAGCCCAGATCATAGAACATGCTGGCAGAATCGCTAACGCTTTTAAAGATGAATTTATTTCTGTCGAGCATTTATTTTTGGCTTTATTTGATATTAAAAATGAAACACATAAATATTTAAAACAATTCAATGTTAATAAAGAAAAGGCAGCCTCTATTTTAGGAGAATTAAAAGCTGATAAAACTGAAGCTAAAACACCTCTTACTTATAAGTCATTGCAAAAATTTACGGAGTCTTTGAATAAGAAGGCTCAAGAAAATAAAATTGATCCAGTTATTGGTAGGGATTCTGAAATCAATAGAGTAATTCAGATTTTATCTCGAAGGACTAAAAATAATCCAATTTTAATTGGTGAACCAGGAGTTGGTAAAACAGCAATTGTGGAAGGTTTGGCAAACAGAATTGTACAAGGAGATGTTCCCGAATCGTTGAAGGATAAGGAAATAGTATCACTTGATCTTGGATCATTGGTTGCAGGAACAAAATTTCGAGGTGAATTTGAAGATCGACTAAAAAAAATAATCAAAGAAGTTATTCAATCAGATGGAAGAAAGATTTTATTTATTGATGAAATTCATACATTAGCAGGAGCCGGAGCTTCTGAAGGATCACTTGACGCATCTAATTTATTAAAACCAGCCTTGGCTCGTGGTGAATTAAAGGTTGTTGGTGCAACAACCCTAAAAGAATACCAAAAGTATATCGAAAAGGACGGTGCCTTAACTAGGAGATTCCAGCCGGTATTAGTCAGCGAACCAAATATTGATGATGCTATTACAATCATGAGAGGATTAAAGGAAAAGTATGAATTGTATCACGGTGTTAGAATTACCGATGACGCAATTGTTGCATCAGTAGAACTATCAAGTCGTTATATTACCGACAGATTTTTGCCAGACAAGGCGGTCGATTTAATTGACGAAGCAGCTTCGGCGCTGAAAATTTCATTAGATAATATGCCTCCGGAATTAGAGGAGACTCGACGTAAAATTACACGTCTAGAGATCGAGCATGAAGCCTTGAAAAATGAACCTAAAAAAACCGCGAAGACAAATGCTAGAATCAAAAAAGTAAAAGAAGAAATTGCTAACCTAAAAGAAGGAATCAGAGAATTAGAATTGAAATGGAAGAATGAAAAGGAAAGCATTTCAGGTATTAAAGATATTAAAAAACAACTGGAAACCAGAAGACTAGAGGCAGAAGCTGCAGTTTCTGCAGGTGACTTAACTATGGCTGCCGAAATAAAATATGGTCAAATTCCAAATTTGGAGAAGGAATTAAAGGCGACAGAAAATAGACTACGGAAGTTACAGGGATCGAGACAAATTTTAAAAGAGGAAATTTTAGAGGAAGATATAGCTTCTGTAGTTTCTCGTTGGACCGGAATCCCGGTTGCAAAAATGCTAGAGGAAGAAATTGAAAAACTTTCTCGTATTGAAAGTGAATTAAGGAAAAAAATTATTGGTCAGGATGAAGCGGTTCGCAAAATCGCAAATACTATCAGAAGATCACGTGCTGGAATTTCGGACCCGAATCGTCCGATAGGTTCTTTTATTTTTCTTGGACCAACAGGTGTGGGTAAAACTGAATTAACTAAAACGCTATCAGAGTTTTTATTTAATGACGAAAAATCATTAATACGTGTCGATATGTCTGAATATATGGAAAAACATTCTGTTTCAAAATTAGTTGGAGCTCCTCCGGGATATGTAGGGCATGATGAATCGGGATCGCTAACTGAAACCGTACGCCACAGACCATATTCAGTAATCTTGTTTGATGAAATAGAAAAAGCTCATCCAGAAGTTTTCAATATTCTATTACAGGTATTGGACGGAGGACGATTAACTGATGCCAAGGGTAGGGTAGTTAATTTCAAAAACACAGTTATTATTTTAACTTCTAACATTGGGGCTGAACATATTGATAAAATGGAAACTATTGGTTTTATTGATGATAGCACCGAAAAGCAACAATATGAAGATGCTAAAAATAATATTCATAAAGCCTTGAAAAATCATTTTAGACCAGAATTTCTAAACAGGCTTGATGATATTGTGATTTTTGATATTTTGGATGAAAAAGTAATTAAAGAAATTGTTGGTATTCAAATTAAAGAAATTACAAAAAGATTAGAAGATAAAAATATTAAAATCAAAACTAATGCCAAAGTTGTTAATTATTTGGCAGAAAAAGGATACGATTCACATTATGGCGCTAGACCAATTCGTAGGATTATACAAAATAAAATTCTTAATCCGTTGGCTCAATTAATTATAAAAAGGGAAGTGCCTGAAAACAGTACCGTTTCTGTTGATGTTGTTAAGGATGATTTTACTTTTGAAGTTAAAAAAGGAAAACACCAAAAAAGCTTTAAGGAACACGAAGTAATTGAAGTAGTTTAAACGGAGACATTCATTAATAATTTTCTGTATAAACAAAAAAGCCCGCTAGTATTACGGGCTTTTTTGCTATTTGTTTTATGTGCGTAGGGAGGGATTCGAACCTTCGTAGCCCATAGGGCGATGGATTTACAGTCCACTGCATTTGACCGCTCTGCCACCTACGCAACGATATTATCTTAACTTTTTTTTAAAAAAAAGTAAACTTATTTTTACTTAAATTAACACATCAATTGCACACCTTTAAATACCTGTTCTGGCGTTAAATAG
>CAZKXE010000024.1:1196-7652 GCA_964556855.1 uncultured Candidatus Saccharibacteria bacterium | reverse complement strand
AGGTGCTGGTTTTTCTACTAGTTTGAATTTCTTCCCATAGAGCAGTGTGAGTTTGGTTTGTTGCCGGCATTGTAGATGGAATTTCTGGAGACCAACCTAGGAAGTTGTAACCATCTCTTGTTGGATTTCCTGGTGTAGTGATTGGTGAATTGTAGTCATCTGTGATTGATGATACTGGTGAACCACCATCGGTGTTGAAGGTTAAGGTGTATTGGTTAATTGTCCATTGGGCGTACAATCTAATAGATCCAGGAAAGGAGGAAATGGTTACACTGTCCCCCTTCATCGTATCTATTTCCTAACCTTAGTGGGTCATACTGGTCGTACCAAAAATTAAAACTATACCCTTCTTTAACAAAATCAGCTGGTCCAGAAATAACCACAGGATCACCTATTGATAAATCTCCAACTGTACTTGGTCCACTACCGCTAGTATTTCCATTACCATTATATGAAACACTGTAGACTCTATCTGTGGTCTCTGAAAGGGTTGCGGGTGTTGATGTTCCGTCACTATCATATGAAGAAACACTGAATTCGTATTCTGTATTAGGAGTAAGCCCTGAATATATTGTAGTAGTAGCTGTTTGAGTAGTGGCCACGGCTCCATCTAGAGAAATTTCATATCCATCTACACCATTAACAGAATCCCAGCTGAAGGTAATTGTTGATGTTGATACTTGGCTAGATGTTAATCCTGTAGGAGTGACTGGTGGTGCTGTCGGTGCTGAACTTTCGTAAGGATGTCCGTTTGGTAAATTCACTTCTAACCCCCATTTATGTGCCAAATATCCTTCAATTTTTTCTCTGTTATTATCATCATTAACTGGCGCTACAATAAGTTCACCCATAGCATAATCCATATAACTTGATGAGTTATATCTAGATCTACCTATCCAAATCAAATCTAATGATTGTTCCTCCCAAAGATCATCACCTTCACCAGGATAAACATCTACTCCGTCAACATAACTAGAAAATCCTCCAACAGGTTCCTTTGTCCAACTATAAATTGAAGGCCCATTGTGTGGGGCATTCTGAAATAAATCTGCGAAAGTTCCTTCAGAACTACTAAAAAGATGAAGTCCACTAAACTCTGTTGTACTATACGGGATTATAGAAATAAAATTATTCGCTGGTGCACTAGAATTCATTAATGAAAGTATACTATCATCAGTTTGACTACTACGGTTACGATCATCAGGATCGGCAACAATAAAAACCATCATCTCTCCATCAGAAGGAGTACTAAAATTACTCGCTGTTTCCAACCAGTCCCCATAATCAAAATCTATTACGTTAACACCATTAATATCCCTTGTACCGGTTATTGGTCTAATTGTATCATCAACCTGAGAAGTATGCGCATCATTACCACTCTTATCATCTATTCTGGCCACTGTCGATGTTGCATAAACTGTAGCTCCGATATCCGCCCATAAAGTGTCAGCATCATCAGTATCATACCAAACATTGGTGGTAATCTCGGATGGGGTCCATAAAGCTGCTTGGACCTTAAATAAGGGCAATATACAGAAAATTATTAATAGTAATATTATTTTTCTTATCATATTAATAATATTATACCAAAGAATAATAAAATGCCTAAGCGGGCTAATAATTACGGAATGAGATTAAAAAGAGACTAACAAAAAATATATAGTGTTTACATCACCTAATCATCCTTAAAAAATCTTCCTCGCTTAAAACTTTCACATCCAACTTTTCTGCTTTATTTAATTTATTACCTGCTTTTTCACCAGCTACAACAAAATCAGTATTTTTAGAAACTGTTCCAGAAACACGACCACCCAATTGCCTGACGATTTCTTTGGCTTCGTCCCTCGTAATAGTATTTAATGACCCTGTTAACACAAAAGTTTGATCTTTAAAAATTTGTTTTTTAATTTTTGCTGGAGAAATTTTAAATGGATTCTGGTTTTGACTGGCAATTGAGCCATTTTTCTTTGTACTGATATTTTTTTTATTAATAATTTTAACTTCATTTAATAAATCATCCAGATATTTTTGGTTATCAGAATTTTTGAACCACTCATAAATTGATTCTGCGACGACTTCACCTATTCCATTAATATTATCAAGATCTTCTAGGCTGGCTGATCTAACTTTATCTATATTTTGAAATTTATCGGCTAGTAAAATAGATGTCTCTTCCCCAACATTATCTATTGATAAAGCGGTAATTAATTTTGGCAGATTCACCTCCCTTGCCTGATTAATTGAATCAATCAAATTTTCAGCAGATTTTTTGGCGAACCTTTCCAATGGAATCAAATCACCAACTTTTAACGTAAATAAATCAACTGGATTATGAATTAACTGAGCATCCAACAATTGATCAATAATTTTCGGGCCACAATGATCAATGTCAAACCCTGCTTTGGACACAAAATAATACATCTTTCTTTTTTGCATTAAAAATGAATTTTTGTTTACACATCGATATGCTGCCTGTCCAGGAACTCTTTCTATTGATCCATCACCTCCGCATTCCTTGATTTTTTTAGGAAATTTAAATGGTTTACTATTCGAATCCCGAAGGTCCTTAATAACTGAAATAATTTGAGGAATAACATCTCCTGCTTTTTGTAAAATTACAGTGTCTCCAATTCGCACATCTAAACGGTTAATTTCATCCTCGTTATGTAATGTTGCCCTGGAAACCTTTGACCCGGCCACTTCAATTGGCTCTAAATATGCCACAGGCGTAATCACCCCCGTTCTACCAATCTGGAAATTTATACCTAGGATTTTGGTTGTGACCTGTTCGGCTGGGAATTTAAAAGCAATTGCAAACCTTGGGGCTTTACCTGTAAAACCTAGCACCTCCTGATATTTCCTCTGATTAGTTTTAATAACAATTCCATCAATTAAGTAATCCTGTTTATCTTTTTTCTGATGCCATGATTCCCAAAATTTGATAACTTCATTAATATTAGAACAAAGTTTTGGGTGAGGATTAGTTTTAAAACCTAATTCCTTTAGTAATTCAAGTTCTGCCTGCTGAGTTTGAGGAAATTCACTATCTAGACTAGCAATATCATAAATAAAAGCAGACAACTTTCGCTCTGCCACAATTTTTGGATCAAGCTGGCGCATGGTGCCGGCTGCCAGGTTCCGAGGATTTGCATAAATTTTTTCTCCAACCTCGGCTAGTTTTTGATTAATTTTATCAAAATTCTTTTTGTCTAAATAAATTTCCCCTTCCACAATAACGTTAGCTTCTTTTCGCAGGCGAATTGGAATTGATTTAATAGTTTTAACATTCAGCGTGACGTCTTCTCCAACTTTTCCATCACCTCTGGTCGCAGCCCTAACCAATAAACCTTTTTTATATTCTAAAACGATTTTCATTCCATCAATTTTTAATTCACAAAAATATTGAGGCGGATTTTTTTGCATTTCTTCACTAAAATCAGTTTTACCGAGCATTCGAAAAATTCTCTCATCAAAATCAGTTGCTCCTTCTTCATTAAAAATATCTGCAAATGACCACTGCGGTACTTTGTGAGGAACTTTTTCAAATTTATCTAGCGGAACACCGGAAACTCTTTGTGACGGAGAATCTGGAGTAATCAAATCAGGATATTGTGATTCAATTCTTTCTAATTCACGATTTAAAGAATCAAAAGATTCATCAGTAATTTCAGGTTGGTCTAGAACATGGTATTGATATCGATGGTGTTCGATAATTTCCCTTAGTTTTTTAAGCCTTTTTTCTGCTTCTTTCTTATTCATAAATACGTTGATATTTAAACATTCTACCACAATCAATCTACGAATTGAAAAAATTAATTTATATAAAAATCAAAATAATATCCTAAAATTAGTAAGTCAAATCAAGACCTCTCTGAATTCTCCGAGGATTATCTTCATCGCAAGTGTTATAGCCTTGAGAATAAATGGTTGTGTAAATTCTTTCAATTGGAATATTGTTAGCATCACGTAGCAAGAGGTCCTCCTGTCTATATTTTCTAACCTCAACATCCACACAATATGTTGGATGTGGTTTATCTGTATCATTAAAATATCCACTATCGTCATCAAATTGTAAACGGAAGTGGGTTATTGCCGATTCATTGGTAGGGCTAGTAATACCATAATAATCGCCATTTTCTGGGTCATAATTATAGCCTGAAGCACCAATTTCACTCGATAGATTAATACCAATACATTCAGCACCAAAACCAGAATTAATAGACGTATCAGAAGAAGTGGCAAAAACAAATGAGTCAGTAGAAGAAGCCTGCAAATCCCAATACATAGCACATTCAATTCCAGTATTTGCCGCATAAAAAGCATACTGAGAATCTCTACCAGTTCCAGAAAGTAGAACCTGTCGAACCGCCATTGAAATAATTGCTGCTCCAACTGATAAAACAAGAGTTGCGGCTAGAACTGCAAATAAAAGAGTGAAGCCATTTTTTTGATTATTCTTTTTTGTTTTTCTGTTGATCATTTTTTTAAGAATTTAAGTTCATTTCAAATTTGAATTGATTTACAATCCTAAATTACTTGCCCAATTATAGAAATTTTCGACCACTGTAATTTCTCTATACCCGATAGTTCCATGACTACTCCATCGAATTCTGACAACAATTTCGGCTTCTTTGCCTGGATCTATTTCGGTAATATATATTTCACGAGAAAATAGTGAGTCATCCCCACTGTTTGTATTAAAATATCCATTGCTATCAACAAGTAAGTGAACATCATTCTCTGGTGTGTCTCCTAGACAACCAACCGTCCCACCAAAATTACATGAGGTGACAACACCTTCTCCATTAGTTCCGTTAACAGTATCTATTGAACAGCTATTTGTCTCAAAACCGGATGCATTTACACAATCACTCAGGCCATTTAGACATCTATTAGGACCAGTGCCGACATTATCCAACATATTATGATCCCTACGATTTTTAACATATTCAATTGCGTCTTGTGCTAAATAAAAGGCAGTTATTTGATCCCTAGCATAAAAGGCAGACTGTAAAGCGTTTTGAGCAAAAACCATTGGTCCCGTAACAGCAATCAATAGAATAAAAATGGCAACCAATGTTTCAATCATACTGAAACCAGATTGATTTTTTTTATATTTTAAATTCTTTTTTTCTATTTTTGTAAATTTCATAAAATTATTTCCTTAGATAAATCATTAAAATATTTGGTTAAGGATACAAATCCTGAGAATCTAAATTCCTCTGGCCTATCGATGTCTGAATTCTAAAACTGGAAGTAATTTCCTTGGCGCTTTTGGCCTCACCTTCTATCAAAACTAGAACACGAGGTTGTTTATTGTCATCATTATCAAAAACCTGAAAATCAAGTGTTTTGATATCAACTTCTTTTGAAGTTAGCGCTACAGACTCTGCACTAGCACCTGTTCCAATAGTTCTTAATATAAAACCTCGACCACCATCATCACCTAACGAATATTTAACATTATTATCATTTTGGTCAATTGATTCGATAGATTCTGATGTTACGCTACCTGTATTTCCGGTTTTTAATTCACCAGTCACAATTGTTCTATTGATACTTTCTAGCGCAAAGTTAACATCATTCATAACATTAGCTAGGGTTTGAGATTTTCTGTTAACATCAATCACTGTTATGATGGATCCCATCATAACAATCAAAACGATAGAAAACAAAGAAATAGATACCATCATTTCTATTAAAGTAAAACCGCGATTGCAGGTTTTTTGATTATTTTTTTTAAAGTTCCCTAGAAAATTCATGCTTATATTATATCTTAATTTTGGATTTAAATAAATTGTTTTAAAATAAAAGTTTAAAAGTTAATTATTATAAATAATTTCCTAATCACCATTTAAAACTTCAACAGAAACTTGCCCAGTATTTTTGATTAATACAGCTCGTCTATTCCCAAATTTATTTTTAATAACAATACCAGCGCTGGTGTATTCAGTACCACTCCTACTATCATTGATCGGCGTAGTAATGATTGCACTTGGGTCAGGTCTTTCAAAAGTAACTACCAAATCATAAGATTGATCTGCGTAGGCCTCACACTCTCCATCTAAATCGTATGGAGAATCAAAGGATGTACCACCTGAAACACAAATCTTTTCAATTTCAATATCGCGGCTTAATGTTAGTTTTTCTAAACATTCTCCACCTGAACATGTATAACAATCTACTTCATCTGCTGCTGAATCACCATCTAAATCATCATCACAGAAATTATTAGCATAATTATCACCCTCAAGAGGTCCGCCCACTATACTAGATTCCTTAAAATTAACAGTTCCCCCAGCATCAATAAAGAAAATGAAGTTTTTATCTCCATCAGACTTATTTAAATCAAAATAAACTCCATACCGGTTATAAAAACCTTCCAAACCTTCCTGTTGTCTTGTTCCTAGGGCATAAACCTGGGCCTGTCTAGTGGTCAAGGCGACCTCGTAAACT
>CAZKXE010000024.1:0-1186 GCA_964556855.1 uncultured Candidatus Saccharibacteria bacterium | reverse complement strand
TGAAATTGGCGTACTCAAACAAAACTACAGAAGTCAGGATTCCAAAAATTGCCAGCACAAACAACATCTCTATCAAAGTAAAGGCTCGACTAATTTTTGTTTTTTTATTTTGTTTTTTTGAAAAGTTCATTTTATGATTTTATAAGTTTTTATTTAAAATAAGTTTAAAAGAATAAGCTAACCCCAATCACATCAATGGCCCAGAAAAATTGGATCAAAATGCCGGCAATTAAAAATGGTCCGAATGGCACCTCTGTCTTCATTGTAATATTTTTCTTGCCTTTATTCAATCGATCTTTTAACAACAGGAAAATTGCAAAGACTGCTCCAATCCAAAAACCTAAAATTATTGCCGACAAACCAGAAATAAAACCAAGGTACCATCCAATTCCTAAAGCCAGTTTCCCATCCCCTAAACCAATTAATCGACCACCAGATAAAAACCATAATAGGAAAAATGGAACAAAGAAAATGATTCCTGCTAGTAAATTGAACCATATTAAACTTGAGAAATTTAAATCCAAAATTCTACTCATCGGGATTGTGTTGAAAAAGATATATAAAGTCTGTGCCAGCGCGAGTCCAGCAAAAGTAAGGGACCATTTATCTGGAATAATTTTATGATATAAATCAAAAACAAACATACAAACCAATAGTGAAAACATTATTCCGTTCCAAATAGTAAATAAAATCATTCCTAATCCATCAAGACCAATGCTGAATGATTTTAAATAAATCATCACAAACAAAACCCCTGTTGCAAATTCAACTAAAGGATATTGAATAGAAATTTTAGCTTTGCAGTGCCGACATCGTCCCATTAACATTAACCAACTAAAAACTGGGATAAGGTCATAAGATTTAATTGTATTTTGACATTTTGGACAAGCTGACCTCCCTGTTAGGGCTTCTTGTTTTTCTTCACGTAGAATTACCACATTTAGAAAGCTTCCAATAATAGAACCGAAAATAAATATAAAGATAAAATTCAAAAAAAACGGTAGTTGATGAAAAATATCTACAGCATAAAAGTTGTTAATCATTTTTAATTATTATAACAGATTTCTTTTTAAATTGTTTAAGTATGGAGTTTACAAATATCATCCGAAGAATAACTAGCCAGGTGTTTTAAAGGTAAAATATATTTTAATGAAAAGGCTTTAGAGATCTGAATATTATTCCAAAC
>CAZKXE010000023.1:0-7697 GCA_964556855.1 uncultured Candidatus Saccharibacteria bacterium | reverse complement strand
TATTTAACGCCAGAACAGGTATTTAAAGGTGTGCAATTGATGTGTTAATTTAAGCCCCAATATTGAAATTATCTGTTTACCCTTGTATAATTAACAGATGAATTTAGAAAAAACTAATAACGAAGGTTTAGTTAATCCGCTTTTTAATGCAGAAAACCAAAAAGAAAATAGTCCTGTTGAAATTGAGGAGCCAATTATTGAAGCAGTTACTTCAGATACTAGTATCAAACAAATTAATATTCCCAACGGGTCTACCCGGGGTAATATCAACGCACTTTTTAGTAATGACTCAGCAGAAAACAACATGACTGAGGAACCAATTATTCAATCTGAAGAATTAGAAATCAGCAGCCTTGATGAAGGTTTAAAAAATGATGAAAAAAATGATTTACCCACAGAAGAATCTCTAGATCATAAACCAGAACAAAAAGAATTAACAGCAGAAGATTCTTTAACTTATAAACCAGAACAAAAAGTAGAAAATGATTATACTGACAGGCTCGAATATCTTCTGAATAAAGCTCATGAAGATGAAAAAAAACATAAAGCTGCAATTGAAACTGGAGAATTATCAAATGAATTAGAAAAAAAACCTACAAAGTTAAGATTACAAAAAAATATTGGTAAGGAAAAATTAGATGGAAAAGAAGTCAGTTTAGATGGAAAATTAGAAAAAAATAGAGAATTAAGTGAGGATACAATAAAACAAATAATGCTGTACGTAAATGGGAAAATGAATTTAGATCACCCAATTACAGAAGAGCAATACAAAAGGCTTGGCGGTATAGAAAACATTGCAAATTTTTTGAGTACAGACGAAGCATCAAAAAAAGAGATAGTAAAGAAATTTAAAAGTATAGATAAAAAGTTTGAAATAAAGGACTTATTTAAAAATACAGAAGAATTCAATGATCGCTCAAGGAGACTGCTTATTCATTATAATTTAATGAAAGGAGAAGATTACCCAATTACTCTTGAATCATATAATGAATTAGGTAGGTCGGAAGGTATCATGGATAAATTAACAGATACAGAAGAACAGTATGATTCTTTGGAAGAGAAATTCCGAGCATTTTCTAGAAATATTACAGAAGAGGAAATAGATTTAGGTAAAGTTGGCATAGAAGATATTTCCAGATTAACGAAATACTTAACAGACAAAGAAGAAAAATATGATTCATTGCAAAATGAAATTGATGAGGCTGAAGCCGAAAAGAGTGAAAATTTGAATAATTTTAAATACGTTGAACTTCATAATCTCAAGGAAGAAATTGTAGATATCAAGAAAAAAATTAAAGAATTAACAGAAAAACGAGGTCCACTAGTAAAGTTTAAAAGTACCAAGGATTCAGTAGAGGAAATTGAACCTCTTGTGTTAAAAGTAGATGAAGATATGGGGCACATGTCACCTGATGAACTAAAAGTAGAAGTTGAATCTACAAAAAGTGAAGAGTCTGTTGAATTAAGTGAAGAAGATAAAGAATTGCAGAAAAGAGCAGAGCTTTTCCAAAAAATAGACTGTGATTTCATCAGCAAATTTAACGACAAGATGGCCAAAATAAAAATTGGGGAAAAATATTCTTTTGTTAATGAAAGTGGTGTTACTCTAGATAAAAAATATGATAGCGTCCAGGACTATTTTGGGGGATTAGCAGCAGTTGAAGAAAAAGGAAAATTCTTCCATATAGATAAAGAAGGAAATAAGGCATATAAAGAAACATATGAAGATATTAGGCGTTTCTCAAATGGATTAGCCGCAGTTAAGAAGCATGGAGCTTGGAGATTTATAGATGAAAAAGGAGATGATAAATTCCACAGTATTTTTCAAGAAGCTTGGTCCTTTGATGATGGTATTGCTGTAGTTAAAAAAGATGATAGGTATTATTATCTTGACGAAAATGGTGTAACTCACCCAGTCGGGGGGTTTGATTATGCTTCTAAATTTACAAATGGTATTGCAAATATCAGAGCTGACGGTGTTTATCGTCAGATTAATAGAAATTATGAACCCGTATCTAAAAGTGATGCTACGGGAATATACAAATCGCTTAGTATATTAGATGATAATGGCTATTCATTTGCATCTTCATTTGGTGGCAGCAAATACTTTTTCGTAAATGAAAAAGGAGAAAGAGTAGATGGTGATTTTGATGAAGTCCTAAGTCTTTCAGAAGGAATTGGTCTTGTAAAAGTTAAAAATGAGGAAACAAAATTAGATGAATATTTCTACTATGATGTTGAAAATAAACAAAAGATTGAAATAGAGGAAACAGAAGGTTATGTAAATTCCTTCGAAGAAGGTAAATATTTCTCCGAAGGTTTAGCAGCAGTCAAAATTGATGGAAAGTGGCAGTTTATTGATAAAAAAGGAAAGCTCGCTATAAAAGAAAAATTTGATGATGTTATGTCATTCCGTGGTTCTGTAGCAAAAGTAGAGAAAAACGGTGAATCATTCTTTATTAATAAAAAAGGAGAAAGAGTTTTTGAATAGGAAATGATAGCTTAGATAAACCTGACACACTTGCCAGTTTGACTTATATATGATAAATTTTCATTCATTATGGAAATATCATCAGTAAATACAGAAGCTAGAAAAAAACTAGATATGAGAACAGGGGACAATGTCCGTGTTTATCAAAAAATTGAAGATAAGGGAGGTAAGACTAGAATTCAGATTTTTGAAGGAATGGTTTTAGCTAGAAAACATGGAACAGAAGCCGGAGGAACTTTTACAGTTCGTAGAGTTAGTAATGGTTATGGGGTAGAAAAGATTTTCCCATTATATTCTCCTATGATTGATAAGATTGAAATCACAAAAAGATCAAAATCAAAAAGATCTAAACTTTATTACATTAGAGAAAAAGCCTTGAAACAAATTAGTAAGAGAATGAAGATGATGTTTGTCGATATTAAGGAAGAAGAGGAAGTAGAGGAAGAACCAACAGAAGAAACTACTGAAGCTACTGAAGAAGTTAAAGAAGAAATCGCCGAAGCTCCGGTAGAAGAAGTAAAATCCGAAGAACCCCCAGTAGAGGAATCAAAAGAAGAAACTAAATAAATTATCTTAAAAACACCTCGAAATAGAGGTGTTTTTTTCTTGTCTAATTATATAGTGTTGAAAAAAAAAATATTTGGTTTTTTATAATGCTATAATAACTCAATATGATAATTGTATTTTGGTCTATAGTATTTATTATTTCTTTGTTACTCTTGATTAAGAGCTCTGACTGGCTTTTGGAGTCTTCAGAAAAAATAGGTTTAAAAATTGGTATGAGTCCATTCGTAATCGGGGTAACTATTGTTGCATTTGGAACTTCATTACCAGAACTAGTTTCTTCTTTGATAGCAGTCTTTTCAGGAGTTATGGATTTTCCTGTTGCAAACGCTGTTGGTTCAAATATTGCTAATATTTTGCTAGTTGTCGGTGTAGCGACTCTATTTGCCAAGAAACTGCAAGTCACCAAAGATTTAATAGACCTTGATTTGCCGCTTTTATCTCTATCAACAGTAATATTTTTATTAGTAGCTTATGATGGTACTATTAATTTCTATGAATCTTTATTTCTTTTAATTACTTATACTACTTATCTAGGGTTTTCTTTAATTTACAAAGATGATCAATCTGGTGAGAAAGTCAAAGTACCAAAAATTACAACCTTTGATTTACTAAAAATAACAATTGGTGCAATTGGTTTGGCAGTAGGAGCTAAATATTTAGTTGATGCAGTAATACATATAGCTGATAGTATTCCAGCATTATCAACAGGAATTATTGCTGTAACAGCTGTTGCTATTGGAACTTCGTTGCCGGAAATTTTTGTTTCTGTCAAAGCGGCTATTAAAAGAAACCATGAAGTGGCTCTAGGTAATGTTTTTGGTTCGAACATCTTCAATCTTCTAGTAGTTGTTGGTTTACCAGGTATTTTTGGTGATTTAGTTGTAAATAATCAAATATTAATTTTGGGACTTCCAGTTCTGTTACTTTCAACAGTCTTGTTTGTAATTTCTGGAATATCAAGAAGAGTGCACGTCCAGGAAGGGGTTCTATTTTTACTAATTTATATTATATTTACTGCAAAACTATTTAATTTATTTTAATTTTAAAAAAATATTAAAATATACCGCCTAATTTGCCTTATTGAAATTTATTGATTGTATAAAATAAAAAAACACATGTCATTATTTACTGGAAAAGGGGACAACGGAACAACCTATAAATTTGATTCTGAAAAAAGATTCAGCAAAGCTTCGTTAGTGACCGAAGCTCTTGGGACACTAGATGAACTTAATTCTTATTTGGGATTAGTAAAAAATGAATTTATTGAATTAAAAAATTTTGATGCCGTTAGAAATTTTCAAAATTCTATAAATGTAGAAAGTGGTAAAGATACTAGTATAGATGAAAATGAAATTGACCACTTTATTTCCCAGATCAAAGAAATCCAAGAAAATCTATTTATCATCCAGGCCGAAATTGCTGGAGCATCAAAAAGAATAGAAATGAAGAAGGTTCAAAAAATGTCAGATCTAATTAATCAAATCGAAAAAGAACTGCCACCAATTAAAACATTTCTTATTTCTGGTGGCTCAAAAATATCAGCCATGTTTGACTTCGCAAGAACTGTTGCCAGAAGGGCAGAGAGAAGAGTAGTTGCTGTGGCTGATAAACATGAAATTGAAATTTCAGACGGAACACTTGCATATTTGAATAGATTGTCTAGTATATTGTATGCATGGGCTAGACTTTATAACCATAAATTTGGTATAAATGAAGAGTGTCCAAGTTACAAATGATGGCGGTTATGGTGTAACGGTTAACACAGCAGGTTGTGGAACCGCTAATTCGGGTTCGATTCCCGATAATCGCCCTATTATTAAAATTATAAAAATTTAATTTAAGAAAATATGTTTCAAGATACAAAACAAAAAGGAAGTGTGTGGGTAGCTGTGGCTATTATTATTGCAGGTGCATTAATTGCAGCTGCTGTTATTTTTACTGATGGAAAAGGCGACGGATCAAATCCGCTTGTAAATAATAATAACAATCAATTAATACAGCCAGAAAATAATGAACCAGATTTGAATGCAATTCCAGATATTAGTGAATCAGATTATTACAGAGGAAATCCAAATGCTGCGATTAAAATTGTAGAATATTCAGATATAGATTGCCCTTTCTGTAAAAGACTCCATGTAACATTTCATGAATTATTAAAACAATATCCAAATGATGTAATGTGGGTTTATAGAAATATGCCTATTCCGTCACTTCACCCAAATGCTATAAAACAAGCAGTTGCAGCAGAATGTGCTGGTATCCAGGGTGGAAATGACGCATTTTGGACTATGTTAGATAGATTATATGCAGATGATAATAGTGCTAGTTCATTAACAAAATTTGCTACTGATCAAGGACTAAATATTGATGAATTCAATTCTTGTTTAGAAAATACAGAAGTGAGAGAAAAAATTATGAATCAATCAAAAGAGGCTGATCAAGCAGGTGTACAAGGAACTCCTTTTTCTGTAGTTTTTGTACCAGGTGGAGAAAAAATATCAATACCAGGAGCTCAACCAATTAATGTTTGGCAAGGTTTAGTAGAAAACTTTATCTCAACAGGTGACGAAGATTCTGGTGTTCAAGAATAAAAATTATTTAATTTCTCTAAATTCTAAAAGTTTATACTTTTACTTAATACAAATATGAATATTTTAGATGGCAAAAAATTAAGTCAAAAAATTGCTGATGATTTAAGAGTTGAAATAATTGATTTGGAAATTAAACCTAAATTAATTATTGTTCAGATTGGTCAAAACCAAGCTTCTGAAATTTACCTTAAACATAAAGTTGCCTTTGCTGAAAAAATTGGTGTGCTATGCAAAGTTCTAAAAGTTGATCAAAAGACAAAACAAGAGGGGATAGAACAAATAATTAAGGAATTAAATAAGGATAAAAATGTACATGGGATAATTATTCAACTACCTGTTCCTGATAAATTTAATTCTAGAAAATTAATTAATTGTATAGATCCGAAAAAAGATGTCGACGGTTTAACAGATACTAACCTTGGAAAGATTCTAAGTAACGAAGGCGGAATTTTACCAGCTACTCCGCAGGGAATCAGATTTCTTTTGGAAGAATATAAAATCCCAGTTGAGGGGAAAAATATTGTGGTAATTGGACGTTCGGTTTTGGCGGGGAAAAGTATTGCATTAGCTTTATTAAACCAAGGAGCTACTGTAACAATTTGTCATAGCAAGACCCTGGATTTGAAAAAACATTTAGAAACTGCAGATATAATTGTTAGTGCTGTTGGTAAAAACGGAATAGTGAATGATTCGAATATTGGAGAAAACCAAATAATTATTGATGTAGGAATTGATATGACAGGGGACAAGCTTGTCGGTGATGTTGATGTCGCAAATAGAGAGAAGATTTTATTCTTAAGTCCCGTTCCTGGAGGTGTCGGCCCAATGACTGTAGCTTCGCTATTCCATAATTTATATTTAACATATGCTAATAATGTAGATAATCATTAGGTTATTAGCATATTTGTTAAATCTACACACAGGAAGCAGGTTTGTGGAATATTGCTTATATTACAAAACCAAATATAATAGAGTTAATTATTAATAACTTTATTAGCATTTTAATTTAAAATAAAAATATGGAAAATAAAATTTTCAATAATTTCAAGATTGCAGCAGGTGTGGCGTCCGTTGGATTTGCTTCACTATGTATTTTCGGTTCATTTTATCTGCTAAGCACCACATTTAGTTGGTTTGAAGAAGATGGTATGTATGCAAATCAAATAAATTTACAAGGAAAAGGAGAGGTGTTTGCTGTGCCAGATATTATTACATTTAATTACACAATTAAGGAAACTGCTGATACAGTTTCTGAAGCTCAGACAATTAGTAATGCAAAAAATAACAAAATTTTGAGTATCCTAAAAGAAGCTGGTATTGAGGATAAGGATATAAAAACTACCAGTTATAATATTTATCCTAAATATGAATGGCAGAGTGGTCCTTGTAGAGATGGTTTTTGTGAATCAGGAAAAAATGTTTTAATTGGACAAGATGTATCACAAACTATTAGTGTAAAAGTTAGAGAAACAGAAATAGCTGGGGATCTATTAGGAAAAATTGGTGCAGTTGATGTTTCTAATGTAAGCAGCCTAACATTTTCAGTTGATGATGTTGATGTTTTAAAAGCTGAAGCTAGAAAAATTGCTATCGAAGATGCTAAAGAAAAAGCCAAGGAATTGGAAAAAGAATTAGGTATAAAATTGGGTGATATTGTTGGTTTTTATGAATCAGATGACCAATTTTATCCTGAACCAATGATGAGAACAGAAGCTTATGGTGCAGCTCTTGATTCTGTTAAATCTGTAGTTAGTTTACCGTCAGGAGAGAATAAAATAGTTTCAAATATTAATCTTAGTTTTGAAATTAAGAATTAATATTTTGTATCTGTTTATAAATAGATAATAGGGGTCATAAAAAATTAATATTGACACAGCATAAAGATGTGATAATATTTTAAAAAAGGCCCGAAAGGGCTTTTTTAAATAACTGAAACTAAAATGAAAAAAATTCTAAATTATATCAGGGAATCAAAAGGAGAAATGAAACACGTTAATTGGCCTACTAAAAACCAAACAATTGTTTACACAGCTTTGGTAATTGCTTTA
>CAZKXE010000022.1:0-7723 GCA_964556855.1 uncultured Candidatus Saccharibacteria bacterium | reverse complement strand
GCATTCGCCTGAAGAGCGAAGGGTCGGCGGTTCGAGCCCGCCTCTTGACACCAATAAAAAAAGAATAGCTCAGCAATCTGCTGAGCTATTCTTTTTAATTGTGTCTCGTTTCTACAGATTAATTACTTTTAATATTCAATTTTGCCTTCTTTTTCTTGTCTACCTTGGGTAATTTAATTTCCAAAAGACCGTGTTTTTCTTTGGCGTCTGCAAGTTCAATGTCTATTTCTTCTGGCAGTATTATATTTCTAGAAAAGCTGCCCCAGTATAATTCTCTATGGTAGTAATCCTTTTCATCGATTTCAGCCGATTCTTCTCTGGTCCCTGTTATCGTAATCATATCTCTAGAAATCTGTACATCTAAATCATGAGGTTTAACTCCAGCTACCATTGCCTTGATCACAATTTCATCTGGATAATTTATTACGTCTACAGATAGTTGGCCAAATTCTGAATCTGATTCATTTTCAATTGAAAAACTGTCTTCTTCTGGTTCATAGTTGTCAATTTCATCTTCTGCTTGATATTCATCTTCATCTTCGAAATCGTCTTCAAACTCGTCCATTTTTACTGAGCCTGTTAATTTTTCAAAAAATGATTTTCTTTTTTTTCTCATGATTTTTAATTTTTTTAATGATTTCTAAAAACGCTAATAAAGTAATTACGGCTATCCAAATAATCATAAAACCATAAAATCCATAATCTCCTTGTTTCATTATAAAAAAATTAAAGAAAGAGTGCAACGTGCTTGCTGTGATTAACCCAATTATTAAGAATAATTTCTTTATGAATTTATTTTTATAATATGAAAGTCCTATAAAAAAACCAACCAAGGCAGACGAAGTTGAGTGGGTTAGCGCCGCTCCGACAAATCGTAGGTTTCCCGTTTGCATTACTGATGGGATATCGATTCCTCCCTTCATGCTGGTAATTAAATAAAAGAATGTTTCAAAAGCTGCAAAACCAAGCGCAGCAGTAATTAAATAAACGGTTGGATCTATGGCTTCGTTGTTTTCTTTGTGCCTTAGACCTCCGAAGTAAGCCGCGAAATATTTTAGAATTTCCTCTGTTCCAGCAAGTATAAAAATAAGCAAAAATCCTAGGAAAAACTTATTTTGTATAATATTTCCAATATCTGAAACATCAAGACCTAGGATATCCTTAAAAATTAAACTTTGTAATAAATATGCCGCAAAAACTGCTGAAATTCCAAATATAAAAGTTGCGATAATCAATCTGTTAGGTTCAGGGTGTTTTTCGTCCTGCTTTAACCAGAAGAATAACCAAATTAATGCCGGAACAAAACCCCAAATAATAGCCAAAAAAAGTTTGAGTTCAAAATTATTTGTACTGAGTAAATATTCCATAGTTATTATATTTAATAATATAAAATATTCTAACATTTTATTTTAGAAAAAAATATTAAATTTTCATAAAATACTTGGTTTAATCTAAAATTACAATGGCCACTTTGAAACCATGAGTATATCTGAATCTTTTTGGGGTAATGATTGCCAAATTTCTTCTGTTACAAAAGGTATAAATGGATGCATAACTTTCATTAAAATAACAAGAAACATATAGTTTAATTTTTGGGCATCAGCTTTTAAATTAGTCGAAAAATCTTTTTTTGATTCTTCAATAATGATATCTGCAAAAGTATGCCAAAAATAATGGTATATTTTTTCTCCGGCTAGGTAATATCTGTAATTTTCTAGGTCATCAGTAATATCCCGAATTGTGGCACTAAAAATATCAATGTAGTTTTGGAATTTTTTATCTAGATCTAATTTTATTAATTCGTCGAGATTAAAGTTTTGGGGCATTTGATCTATAACAGCATCATCAGTATTTTCTAAAACAAATCTAGTGGCATTCCATATCTTGTTTGAGAATTTTTTGTAGGCTTTAATTTTATCTTCTGCCATTTTGCTATCATTTCCAGGACCAGTTCCGATTATCAAAGATAACCTAACTGCATCTGCACCGTATTTAGATATCATTTCAAGAGGGTCGATAACATTTCCAAGTGATTTAGACATTTTTCTATTCTGTTGGTCTCTAACCAATCCATGCAAATAAACTTTTTTAAATGGAATTTGACCAAGGTTATAGGTACTCATTAATATCATTCTTGCAACCCAAAAAAATAATATATCGTATCCAGTTTCGAGAAGAGATGTGGGATGGTAATTTTTTAAATCATCTGTTTCATTAGGCCAACCTAGTGTAGAAAAAGTCCATAGCCCTGATGAAAACCAAGTATCCAAGGTGTCTGAATCTTGATGCCAATTTTCTCCAGTCGGTGGATTTGTATCAACAAAAAATTCATCAAAATTTTCTGAATCAGCTTTACTTCCGTCACTTTTTCGATACCAAACAGGAATTTGATGACCATACCAAATTTGCCTAGAAATACACCAGTCTCGTAAATTGTTAATCCAGTTAAAGTAAGTTTTCCCAAACCTTTCAGGAATAATTTCAATTTGGTTATTGTCGATAACCTTTTTCATTAATTGCTTTAAATTAACTGTTGAGCCACTTTGGATACCTTCGATCTCTGAATGTTTTAATTCGAAATTCTTGTTTACGTTAATAAACCACTGCAGTTTTGGGAGAGGTTCAATAACCGCGTTAGTTCTTTCTGAAAGAGAAATATTTTGATCAATATCCTCAGTTTTTTCAAGGAGGTTATTTTCTGATAAGTAATTTAAAATAATTTCTCTGGCTTCAGTAGTTTTCTTACCATCTATGAGCGGGCTATCGGGTGTCTGCATTTTCCCATATTCATTAATAACTTGAACTGAATCTAGATTATTTCTTTCAGCAATTTCATAATCAGTCATTGAATGAGCTGGCGTAATTCCAACTGCGCCAGTTCCAAATTCAGCATCAATTTCAGGATCTGCAATAATTGTAATATTTAATTCTGTACCCATAAAATCTATTGTAAATTTCTGACCAATATATTTTCCATACCTACTATCATCTGGGTTTACGGCTACAGCTGTATCACCAAGTTTAGTTTCTGGTCTTGTTGTGGCTATTGTAATAGGGAAATCCTTTGAGTATTTAAAATAATATAATTTTCCTTTGTTGGATTCGTGGATTACTTCGTCATCAGAAACAACTGTTTGGCTTTTTGGATCCCAATTAATAATTTTATTTTTTTGATAGATTAACCCATCATTGTACATTTTTTTAAATGCTGTATAAACTGCAATTCGTCTTTGAGAATCAAGAGTAAAAGCCTCTCTGGACCAGTCAACACTAGAGCCCATTTTTTTAACCTGGTTCATAATAGTGTCGTGACTTTTTTGAGCAAACTGGTCAACTTTTTTTAAAAATTCTTCTCGCCCTAAATCATGCTTTCTGATACCTTCTTTCTGTAAAATTTTCTCTACTTTAACCTGAGTCGCAATTGCCGCATGGTCGGTCCCTGGTAGCCATAAGGTTCTTTTCCCGATCATTCGGTTGTATCTAACGGCAATATCTTCTATTGAAAGCATTGATGCATGACCAATATGCAAGGTCCCCGTAACATTTGGAGGTGGTAAAACAATTGAAAAATAATCAGCTTCAGGATTTGAAATACCTTTTTCAATACAAGTATCAGGATTAAAAAAATTGCTACTTTCCCAAATACTGTATATTTTGTCCTCAATTTCCTCCGAATTAAATGGCTTTAAGAATTTATCGTCTATCATGTTAAATTATATTATTTGCTTATACTAGCAGAAAATATTCACTTTTTAAAGTAGGTACTATTTTTTAATGTTATATAAAGCAGTATTTATATAAAAAAACCCCGCACTAACAAGGTAGCTGCGGGGTAAACATCGGGGGTGATGTTTGGTGGGGGTAAGGTAATGTTCGAAACTACATATAAATTACATTATTATATTTAAGATGTCAAGTCCCTTATTTCCTCTTATTTAATTGCAAGACCTATATTTGTTTCCTTATAAAATTAGTATAGCCGCCGTTTTTTAAAACGGCGGCTATTAGTTACTATAAATCTTTTACCAAATAATCTCTCCTTTCCTCTGCCATTGCCTTGGCTGCCGCAATTCTACAAGGATTCCAGAATCTGGCAATCTGATTGTCTTTCCGGCTCCTTTCTCTACGTTTCTTAATCCTCTGCAGTTTTGCAGATTCCTTGATGACCGCTCGGATTTCCTGTGCGGTTAGCTGGTGACTGACACCTTTTGGGATAACACTTGCAAAATAAGCGTTAACTAAATCCCATGAATGAGTATCACCAACTCGTAGGAAATGTTTCCAATTGTCAGCTTTTCTTGCTAACATTTTGTGGAAATTATCCCAATCTGTTTGGTTCATTGGCCAATTCATATATCGAACTCCTTTCTGGTACAAACCATAACATATCTTTTTGTAAAAATCAATAGATTTGAAAATGTTTAAATATATTCACTAAATTAGCTATTTTTCCTTAAAATGAATACCTCATCATTTTTTTTGATAATTTTGTCAATTTTGATTGCAATTAATTCTCCCTGAGAGGCCTTTGTTATTTCTTTTTTATCTTTTTCTAAAGAAATAATTTTCTGTTGGTGTACTCCTGTAGTAGGACCTTGAATTTGGATAGTATCACCCTTTTTAATAGTTACTTTATTTTGGATTAGTATTTCAGCAACGTTAATTTTTTTGTAATAATGAGTAACAATTCCAACTTGTATTTTTTTTATCTTTGAATGATTTCCTTCGTCCCTAGACCACTCATTAATAGGCTTACCAAGATAAAAGCCAGAACTTTGACCTCGATTAAATACATCCTCGAGGTTATTTTTAAGTTCTTCTTTTAACTTTGCAAATTCAGTTTTAAAATTTCTTTTATTTTTATTTTCATAATAATAATCTATAGCCTGTCTGTATGACTTTGTTACCAATGCGACATATTCCGGGCTTCGATTACGCCCTTCGATTTTTAAGCAATCGACATTTGCTTTTAATATTTCTTCTATAAAATCAATAGTGCACAAATCCTTTGGGCTTAAAATATAATCTTTACCAATTTCTAATTCACTTCCATCATCAACCTGTTTTACAGTATATTTTCTCCTGCATGGTTGGCGGCATTCTCCGCGGTTGGCTGACTTTCCATATAAAAATTGAGACAGAAAACATCTCCCTGAAACAGAAACGCACATTGCACCATGAATAAAAACTTCGACTTCAACATTATTTTTTTTCTTTATCTTCTTGATTTCTTCAAGAGAACATTCTCTTGCTAAGACTACTCTTTTTGCACCTAATTTTTTATAGAAAGAAGCAGAATTAGAGTTTGCAATACTTGCCTGTGTGCTGATATGAAATTCAAGCCCAATTTTTTTTGCAATTTGTATAACCGCTAAATCCCAGCAAATAATGGCAGTTATGCCAGATTCCTTAACTTTCTTTAATAATGCTTCTATTTTTGGTAAGTCTTTTTCAAAAAAAATAGTATTGATTGCTAAATAAGTTTTTATTTTATTTTCCCTTGCAATTTTTGAGATTTTTTTTAAATCAACCACGCCAAAATTTTTAGCCCCAGCACGCATATTAAATCCTTTTATTCCAAAAAAAACAGCATCAGCACCGTTTTGTATAGCTGCATTAAGTGATGTAAAATCCTGGATAGGGGATAGTAATTCTGGTTTTTTATTATTTTTCATAATTGATTATCGTTATAATTATTAATTTTATTTTTTGTAATTGTTCTCAATATCTCTTGATTTTAAAATTTTTATTAAAGCAAAGTTGTTAAGCATTTGTATTATCTTACATAATTTTTGACATTATACAAATCTATGATTAAATATTCAGAGCTTGTTCTTTTTGTTTTGTATAGGGGATTTCTCTAGCAAAAAGACTAATAACAGAAGGAGTTGATATGATTGAAGAAGTTGAGTCAAATTTCCCATTGGTGGTGGTCAAGAAACATAACGGGAACATATTACTCGTACGGAGTAGTACCGTTACCTTCGAGCCGCTTTTTCCGGTGGGCAATTTCGATAGCGACGGGGTGTGTGGAAAAATCAAAATTTCCGACATGAAAGGAAATAATCATATTTTTCGCTTCTCTGGGTACGAACTTGGTCTTGCACTCGAGAGATTGATGGGCGATACATCCATACCAGCACTTGTTGATATGTTGTCTGTGGACATGTCGCCCGTTAATGATATTCTCAGAAATAAGGAGGTAACATCCGGTAAAATAATCGGTGCCTCCGAACTTCTAGCTTTTCGCAACCAAGAAATTGGAAGGGATGGGGATTTTTACTTCGAATTAGAAGAGAAATCACCATCCTGTTGGTTTCTGAGTATGGTCTTTTACGACAAGGTAAGGGCCATCAGCGATTCCTATACTGCCGACTACGCATATTGTGCGTAGTAATAATCATAATAACCCTCTGTCCCTAAACGGACAGAGGGTTTTGTTTATATATGTATAATTGAAAAAGAAATTTTCAAGAAAAAAAATGAATAATTTAATTATTAAGATTATTTTGCTTTAACCACTGGTAGAGATTTTCAATTGCAACTATTGCATCTCCAGAGGCTATGTTATTTTGATTGTATAGAATATTTGTACAGTCACCTGCAGCCCAAATACCAGGAAGTGATGTCTGTTGGGTCCAGGGGTCTATTTTAATTTTATTATATTCATCCAGATCAACTAAAGCAGATACCATTTCTGTAGATGGTTTTGAACCAATTTCTACAAAAATTCCATCCAAAAATATTTCTTTCTCCTCGTTCACTTCTTTATCTAGATATCTTAATCCTTTTACAATACCATCACCTAGGATTTCTAATAAATCTGCATTATTGATGACTGAAAATTTATGGTTGTCCTTAATTGAATTAACTACAATTGGGTCAGCCTTGTAATTATTTGATCTATTGAATAATATAACTTTTTTACAATAAGCTAACAGCTGAGAAGCACTTTCAAATGCTGAATTCCCAGCACCAACTACAGCAACAACTTTGTCTTTAAATAATGGTCCGTCGCAACTTGCGCAGTAAGTCAATCCCTTGTGTTCAAACAGATCAGCATTTTGGGCGGTAAGTTTTTTTCTTGATGAGCCCGTTGCAATTAAAATTGATTTTGTATTGTATTGTTGGTTGCTAGTTTTGACTGTAAAGGTATCATTATCTTTTTTAATTTCGCTAACCCATTCTCCAGATTTTATTTCTACATATTTTCCAGAAACATTTTCTAGGTGTTGTATTAATTTTTTTGACAATTCTATTCCTGATATATTGATTTCTCCAATCCAATTTTCAATACCAGGAGAGACTATACTTTGATTATTAAAATTACCGGTTAAAAGCAAAGTTTTAATTTGTTTTCTAGCACCATATATACCAGCAGATATTCCAGCAGGACCACCTCCAATTATAATTAAATCGTACATTAATTTATTTTTTTCTCTTCAAGAATGATGGAACAGCACCCCATTCATCATCATCATCTTCTTCTATTAGTGGTTTTGTTTCTTTTTTTTCAGTATTTGATTCCTTTTTCTCTATATTCAATGAGTTAAAAATTCTTCTTTTTTCTTCCTTAGGTTCTTCTGACTTTTCTTCATTTACTAAATCCTTTTCTTCTTTCTCAGTATCTTTTATACCAATTCCAAATAGTGATTTTTTATTAACTCCTTCTGAAAATCCAGAAGCAATAATAGTAACTTTAACATCGCCTTTCTTTAGTTTA
>CAZKXE010000021.1:0-7957 GCA_964556855.1 uncultured Candidatus Saccharibacteria bacterium | reverse complement strand
ATATCAAGAAGAAGGGTTTAATATACAAGTAATATTAAAGTCAGATGCACCTTGGGCTGTTGAACTTGGAAAAGGTTTAAGTGAAGGTTTTTCACAATACATTAAAAGTGCTCCACCTAAAAAGGAATTTTTAGATGATTATTATGATTTTGTTTATTATATGGTTGAAAGATATGATGGAGATGGAATAGATGACATGCCAGGATTACTTAAACCAATCATATATTTTGAAATTGAAAGCGAAGCACAACATCCATTTCATTGGAATGGAACACCCGAGGAATATATTGAAATTTTGAAACTTGCAAAAGAAGCTTCTCTAAAAGCAAACCCTGATTCCAAAATAATCCTCTCCGGAATTAATTTTGGAGATTTGTATGATGATTTCCCAAGTGATGAAATTGTTAAACAAAGAACTGACTCCCTTGATCCAGTAATGAAGAAGGGGTTTGAATTTGTAAAAACAACTTTAGCAGCAACAGAATACTATGATTTAGTTGAAGTACATTATAATAGGGGAATATTTGGTATTTATGGACAGGTTAATGAAATTAGAAAATATACAGACAAGCCAATTTGGGGAGGAGATGTTTCCACCGGACCTTGGATGTTTACTAATTTTACTTCTCCGTTTGGAACTAGAAATGAATCAACAGATTATTTTGTAAAAATTAGAGACAGAATTGAACCAGAATATAGTGACTACGAGGTATCAAAATCTGAAACTATTGTCAAAAAAACTGTTCTTGCTGCTAGTCTTGGTGTTGAAAGACTTATTTTTGAAACAACAAATGAATGGACTGCGGCTTTATCTTCGGAACAAGTGGTTGACCAAATATGGTACATAATGGCGATGGCTGACAATAACGGGAATCCTTATCCAGCTTATTATACATTAAAACTCTTAAGTGAAAAAATTGACGGGTTCAAAAAAGTTGAAAAAATTGGAAGTGAATATTTTTACAAATTTACTTTTGAAAATAAAAAACCAATTTATGTTGGATGGAGTGAAAATTTGAACACAAAAATTAACTTAGAAAACGAATTAGGATTACAAGCAAAAATAACAAACATAATCACCGAAAAAGGACAAATGGTACCAACTACTAATATTATAAAATCAAATAATATTACTCTAACCAAGACACCAATTTTTATTGAAAGTATTTAAATGTGTAGCATTAGATGTCAAAAGATTTAAATGGTAGTTTTTAAAAATTAAATGATCTAGTGAAATGATACTTACCACATGTATCCTACATTGACAAAAGTCTCTTTTTAATCTAATTTTCTATATGGAATACTTGTTATGGTAACAAGTAAAGAACGAAAATAGGTAGGGGGATTGTTTATGTCGAACAGGTTATTTGCTGTCATTGGGGCACCAGGTTGTGGTAAGGGGACCTTGATCAAAAGTCTCTTTGGAGAAAATTCACATGTGGTTCCGATGAGTGGTATGCTCATCAATTTAAGGACACATCGAGATCTTGGACCAATTGTGACAGAGACGATGGATTCAGGAGCACTTGTCCCATCTGAAATTGTGAATAAACTTTTTTTAAAACACTGGAACGAAATCTACAGTGAAAAAAAGGACATTATTTTGGATGGGGTGGTGAGGACAGAAATCCAGGCCGAATTTGTCGCCAGTTTGGTTTCAAATGAGAAAAACCCAGGGTGCGTCCCTAGGGAATTCCACATTCTGCATATTGATGTTCCTTTAAAGGAATGCCAAAGAAGGATGATTGGCCGCGGTCGATCAGATGATTCAAGTCAGGAAATTATAAACAGAAGGTTTGTCTATTGGGAAGCATTCCACCGGAATACAATTGCTTGTCTAAGACATCATGGTTTTCATTACATTGGAGTTGATGGGAACCAAACACCCGAAGATGTTCACAAAGAAGCTGTCGAAAAGATCGCCTCATTTAATTCATTATCTTTGAAATAAACTTTACCTAACAAGGCACTAACACTAGTGCCTTGTTTTTTATTAAAAAGTCACAACGTAGTATCGAATATTTTGTTTAATTAGCTACAGTCAGACTAATTATTTTGAATTTAAATTTTGAAATACACAGCGCCGCTTCATTCGTGGTTGAACCAGTTGTGTAGACATCGTCGATGATTAAAAATACTGAATTATTTTTGTTAAATTCTCTATTCTTGAAAAAATTTCTGCATTTGCAATTTTTTGATATTGAAAAACTATTTCTTATATTCTCGATTCTTTCTTTTTTTGAAACCCACGATTGTTTAACGCTATATTTATCTCTGACTAAAAATTTTGGAAAGTAAAAAAGTTTAAAATTAACTAATTTTTTCTTATTAATTTTTACAATTTCTTCGCATAACCATTCACATTGATTATATCCTCGTTCTGATCTTCTTTTTCTATGAATTGGAATTGGTATTAATATCCAATTTTTGATTCCCTTATTCTTGTCGGCGATTTGATTTATTTCTTCCTCTAAAAACTTAGCTAAAATGATAGAGATTTTCCGATTGTTATTAAATTTTAATTGCCACACCAAGCTCTTAATTCTTGGATCTTTATATTTGAAAATAGAAAAATGTTCGCAATCATTATTATTTTTCAGAAAATAATTTTTGTCACTTTTATTAATTTGCGATGATTTCAATAAAGTTTTAATCTCGCTGTATTTTAAATTAGATATTTCCTTTAGGATTTGATCTTGATCTAATATGAAGTCCAGAAGATAATTCAGAGACTTTAAGATGATTGGATAGACCAAACCGAGTTTCTTTTTGATTTGTTTATAAAAATAGATTTTATTCATTTTAATTATGTTATAATTTATATTGAAAATTGTATTCAATATGTTTAATAATTTACTTAAAAAAATTTCATCAAGTTTTAATAGTTCGAAAGGGGATAGTGTGTTAGGTATTGATATCGGATCTTCATCTATCAAGGTTGTCCAATTAAAGCGATTAAATGAGCAGGCAATTTTACAAACATACGGTGAAATTGCTCTTGGACCATATGCAAATAAAATTGTTGGTCAGGCAACTAAACTTGAACCGGCCGTTCTTTCCCAAGCACTCCTTGATTTATTGAAGGAATCAAATGTTTCAACTAATTCATCAGCCTTGTCTATCCCAATGCGGTCAAGCATGGTTTCTGTTTTTGATATGCCATCAGCAGTTGATAAAAGGAGGTTAGAAGAAATGATCCCAATAGAGGCCCGTAAATATATTCCGGTTCCAATCGATGAGGTTTCTCTTGATTGGTTTGTTATCCCAAAGGTAGAGGAAATAAAAGCTGACGAACGCTTTAAAACTAATTTGAAGACACCGTCAGATTCTGCAAATATGAATAACCCAATCGCCACGTCTCCATCCAAAGAAATTTCCGAAGCTCAGAAAAGAGATTCTAAAATTGAAACTATGGTTGTAGCTATACACAATGATGACCTGAATGACTATAGTCTATTGGTTAAAAACGCTCAATTAGATACTTCTTTTTTTGAAATAGAAATGTTCGCTTCTGCAAGGGCTGTACTTGATTACAGTACCTTAACTCCAGTTATGATAGTTGACATTGGGGCAGCTAGCACTAAAATTTACGTTGCTGAACGAGGTATTATTAGAGACACACATACCATAAGTAAAGGATCTCAAGACTTAACATATAATATCAGTAGATCATTAGGATTAGATTTCAGTTATGCTGAAAAATTAAAAAGAAAATTTGGGGAAAACAGTCCAGACCAAGATATGAAAATTGCAGAATTAATTGACTTAACTTTCAATCCAATCTTCCAAGAATCAAATAGTATTTTAATTCGCTTCCAAACAAAATATCGTAAAAATATTTCTAAAGTCATTATGATTGGCGGAGGATCTTTATTAAAAGGAATTGATTTAAAAGCTCAAAAATTCTTTTCTGTTCCTGCTGAAATTGGGTTACCGTTTGATAAGGTTCAAAAACCAGCATTCCTTGACCCGGTTTTAAATAAGAACGGAGTCATGTTTGCCGGAGCGATAGGATTAGCAATTAGAAAACTACAAGAATTAAATTAAGTATTTTTCAACAGTTAGTCTTGTAAACTTCTTGCGTAGTGTCTAGTTATTGTAGTATAATTTATTTAGTTATGGGACCAGAACAACAAACAAAGTTCAATACATCATTTATTCCAAAGAAAAATGTAATGTCACCAAAAGTGACTCCTACTAGAAATTCTGGTGCCCAATTATTGTCTATGATAGGTCTATTTATTTTTCTTGCTACAGTTATAGCTGCTGCAGGAGTTTTTGGGTGGCAGTACCAATTAGAATCGACAATTGAAACACAGATAGGAAGCCTAAGAACTGCAAGGGACCAATTTGATGAAAAAACTATCAAAGGAGCTACAAGATTAAATGAAAGAATCACCGCGGCTAGTGCACTTCTTGAAAAACATGTGGCCCCTACAAATATTTTTGTTCTGCTAGAAGATTACACTTTAAAAAATATTTGGTTTAAAAGTTTTCAATACAGTACAGATGTGGAAAATGATGCGATTACGATTTCTGGGGACGGGGAAGCCATTCCTGGTTCAAATGATACTTCTGGATATGAAACTGTAATATTGCAATCAGATAAATTTGGGTCAGATTCTAATTTTCGAGACGTAATTTTTGATAACGTTCAACCAAGCCAGGTAGGTCGATCAGTTAATTTTTCTTTCTCAGCTACGCTAGATCCATCTATTGCCTCATATGATAATAAATTAGGTGATGATAGCCTAATTGAATTCAATGAAACCTCCGAAGAAGATTTGTCTTCAGGAAAATCAGTGATTAATAATTTATTTAGATAATTTTATGAAAAGATACTCAATCATTCTATATATAATACTATCAGTAGCAATATTTTTTGTGGTGATTGATCCTAAGTATCAAGAGGTTCAAGAATTAAGAGAGATTAAACAAAGAAATGACGAACTGCTAGATAAAGCAGAAGAATTAAAAAGAAAAAGACAGGAATTAACTGATCGTTATAATAGTATTACATCATCTGAAAGGGAAAAATTATCAAAACTTTTACCGGAAACTATTGATAACATTAGATTGCAATTAAATATTGATAATATTTCAAAAAATCCTGAATACCAACTTGAATTACAAAGCTTCTCTTTCTCTGGTGACATAGACAATAAGGCTGAGGATATAAACAATAGGGTTATTGATAGTAGTGGGAAAAAATACGGAACAATAAATGTTAGTTTTAATTTTACTTCTTCTTATCCTGTCTTTAAAAAATTTATGAGTGATTTGGAGGATTCTCTAAGAATAGTCGATATTAGAGATTTCAGTATTGCTTCGAGTGGAACAAGCGGACAAATCTATAATTTCTCCGTATCTTTGGATACTTATTGGCTAAGATAATATTATGAATATATTAATTAAATACAAAGGAATATTTATTGTAGCAATCATAAGCGCCGCTGCTTTTGCTGGTTATCATTTTTTCCTTGGGGGAGGATCTGCAGCAGGTGGAAGTAGTTATTTAACTTCAACTGGTAATACTGGTGGAGTTTCAGAAGCAGAAATTTTAGGAGCAGAAATAACCAAGGCCATTAGAGAGGTTGATACTCTTAAATTAGATAAAAGTGTTTTTAGCCATCCTATCTTGAGTAGATTAGAAGATAGAGATAAGGAAATTACTCCGCAGGACGACGGGAGGCAAAATCCATTTTCTCCTCTGAATGCTGTAGGTAATTCTGGAGGAAGTGATATTGATTTATCAGGTCTTATAGATTCATTGTCAGAATAGTTTTTTTAAATTTTTAAATATGGATTTCATTAATTTTTTAATAGAAAAGAATATTTTAAACGAATCTGCTGCAAAAACAGTTTCTGAACAATTAGCAGATAACGGAGGAGATTTAGAAGCAGCTTTAAAAAAAGCTGGGCTAACTTCAGAGCAGGTTTTAAAAAGTAGAAGTGAATTTTTAGGAGTACCTTTGAAGGAAGTTGATAATGTAAATGTCACATTTGATATTTTAAAATATATACCAGAAGAATCTGCAAGGCATTATAAAATTGCGCCCATTTCCATTACAGATGGCTTTTTGGAGGTGGGGATGATGAACCCTGATGATTTAGAAGCAAAAGATGCTTTAAATTTTTTGTCTTCAAAAACAGATGTACCATTTAAAATATTCATAATTTCTCAGGATAGTTTCGACAAAATCTTGAATGTGTACAAAGGATTATCAGGGCAAGTTAATCAGGCACTGGACGAATTAGGTGATGATGATAATTTTACAAAAGATGAAAATATTCTAGAAACTAAACAATCAGAGGATGATGAAAACACTAGGATTATCGAGGACGCACCTGTAACAAAAATTGTAGCAACCGTTCTTAAATATGCGGTAGAAGGAAATGCTTCTGACGTTCACATTGAACCTATGTATGACAAAGTTAGAGTGAGATTCAGAGTTGATGGGACTCTTAATGTTAGTTTGCTTTTACCAATTAAGGTTCTATCTGCGGTTGTGGCGAGAATTAAAATTCTTTCCAAGATGAAATTGGATGAAAAGAGAAAACCTCAGGATGGTCGTTTCTCTACAAATATTGATGGTCGTAGAGTTGATTTCCGTGTCTCTACTTTCCCTTCATATTATGGAGAAAAGGTTGTTATGAGAATCCTCGATCAGCAAAAAGGAGTTAAAGGGATTGATGAATTAGGATTGAGTAAAAGAAATATTGAATTGCTGCGCGAAGCAATTGCAAAACCTTACGGATTAATTTTAATTTCAGGACCTACTGGGTCAGGTAAATCAACTACACTTTATTCCTTGTTGAAGGAAGTTGATAAGGACAAACATAATGTGCTCTCTTTGGAGGATCCTGTTGAATATTCCGTAGAAGGTGTTAGTCAGTCACAGGTCAGACCTGACATTGGTTATACTTTTGCAACTGGTCTGAGAACTACTCTTCGTCAGGATCCTGATATTATCATGGTGGGTGAGATCCGTGATGGGGAGACTGCTAAATTAGCTATCCAAGCCGCCTTAACTGGTCACCTTGTATTATCAACAATCCACACAAATACATCTGCAGGTATAATTCCTCATCTAATTGATATGGGTGTTGATCCTTATCTTATTCCACCAACTCTTGTTTTGGGTGTTGCCCAGAGGCTTGTTAGAAAAATTTGTGAAGGTGGAGGGGAACCAATGAAAATAGAAGGTAGTATCAAAGAAATGTTTGATAAGCAATTTTCAGATCTTCCCGAAGAGCATAGAAAACAAATTCCACAAGGTGAAGAAGTTCTAAAAATAAAAGCGACAGAGGATTGCCCTTCAGGAACAAAAGGTCGTGTTGCTGTTTTTGAAATGTATAAAATGGATAGGGATATCGAAAAAGTTATTTTGCAAAACCCTGTAGAATCTGCTGTATATGATGCAGCTCGCGCAAAGGGTATGTTGACCATGAAAGAAGACGCCATTATCAAAGCAATCAAAAAGATTATTCCTTGGGAAGAGGTAAATAATTTATAATTTTTTGTTATAATATATAGAGTATGCAAGAAAATTCAAACACAAAAAAAATGATGATAGTTGATGACGATAGTTTCTTGTTGGATATGTATTCAACAAAATTTAAAGCTTCGGGTTATGAAGTTATAACAGCTTTAACACCAGATATTTGTATAGAAAAAATAGAGAATGGGTTTAATCCGGATATTTTAATTTTTGATTTAATAATGCCAAAAATGAATGGTGTTGAATTGTTTAAATTCTTAAAAGAAAAAAACTTAGTTAACAGTAGTGTTAATGTTGTTTTAACAAATCAAGGTAAAGCAACTGATTATGACAAGGTAAAAGATCTAGGGATTGACGGTTACATCGTAAAGGCGTTACACACCCCATCAGAAGTTCTTCAAAAAATAGAAGAAATTTATAACAAGGGCAAAAACGATCCCTATACCAAACAAATT
>CAZKXE010000020.1:0-7977 GCA_964556855.1 uncultured Candidatus Saccharibacteria bacterium | reverse complement strand
CATTTATATAAAGCTTGATTTTAAATAAAATTAAGTTAGAATAAATAAAAATGCGCGAGTGGCGGAATTGGTAGACGCGCTGGTCTTAGGAACCAGTGAGGCAACTCGTGGAGGTTCAAGTCCTCTCTCGCGCACATTTAATTTATATAGGCTCATTAATCGACTTGAATTCATTCGTTTAGATTGACTTTTTAATAAAAAATGTTATAATTAAAAAAGATAAGGTAATAGGAGATTAAATTAAAAATCTTCCCTTTTCTGCACATTCACATATAGGTATAGGAGGTTAAAATGTTTGATTTATCACTGTTGAAAATCATCGCTATTGCGGGTTTGATTGGTATATTTGTCTTTTACGTGATGTCGGTCTATACCGATTCACCGAAAGACGGCTTGACCAACCAGATGGGCCGTTGGCTTTATCTGGTATGTTGGGTTGTTTTCATTTCGAGCGTATTAATTTACGTCCTGAGTGTTTTCATCCCGCAGTATGTCAACTTGGTTGTCGTACTATCAGTGATTGGCTTTACTTCCCTGCTCTTTAAAGACATGTTTGTATCAGTCAGCACAAACGAAGTTTGGATTGTTCAGAACACCTGGATCACCAGGACCTACGAACACCGTTCAATGCGTTTGCAATTACGAGGTGGCATCAATATTCTTCTCCATGGAGAAGAAGTAAAAGGAAAGATCACTGATGAACTGTATGTTTACGACCTAGAGGTCAAGAATATAGAGTGCAAAAGTGGTGTTCCAATGTTAGCCAAATTAGCTTATCAAATTTCTCCTGATTTTTCGAATTTTCAAGCCCTCACACGGCTTGACGAAGATGAGAAACAAGGGATAGGAAAGGCTAAAAAGGTATTCGATGCTGCGATTGTTAATCTGATTTCCATAGTGTTTTCTGAAAAGGAACAGAACGAAATTAAGAAGAAGCGTGTTGAGATTAATAATGACATCAAAGATCTTATTTTTAACCAAGGATTATTGAGAGATCAAGAAGATCATACTGGTTGTAAAATAGTTTCATTAATGATTTCTGACACCGACGATACAGAAGAGATTCGCAAATCAAACGAACAACTCTATGTGTCACGCGGTCAAGGAGAAGCAGTGAAGAAACTTATGGAAACCATGGGTGTCAGCATCGATGATAAGAGGATGAGCACGGCAGAGAAAAATGCAATTATAGAGAGAATGCATGCCGCGGTTATGGCCAATAGTGGTAAAAGTCAGAGAAAGGACAACCATATACATGTTGGTGGTACTTCGCTGGACCGAACTACAATGGGCCGTATTATTGGTGAAACAGTAGAATCGTCTAAATAAGCATTGGAAGGATCAAGATTATGAAGATTGTAATTTTTGTCTTGACACTCCTCTTCTTTGTTGGGATTTTCACAGGTGGTCTGGAGAATTTCAAACAAAAAAGGGTGGTGCGAAAGGCGGAAAAAGCGAGGATCGAAGCGATGGAACAAATCGCCAAAGATCACCGTCAAGCCGAACAAAGGCGAATTAATATCGAAAAAGAGAAGATTAGGAATTATGAAAAGGTTCTTAATTTTACTCTAAGGCCAGGTGAGGCTCGAAAGATTATCACTAATGGCGATACATTCGAATTGTCCTATTTCGGTAAGGCAATTATTGTTTATCATCGAGGTGCCGCAGATCAGTGGTTATCCACAAAGGGTTCAGAGCATTTCTATGTCTATCCAAAGGAAGTAGCACCGTTAGACGCAATAACGCTGATACGACCAAAAGATAGTATTGGGCCCCTCGGGTTCAATGTTGTTTTAAAGTTTAACCCCTATAACAAACGCGCTAGGATCATAGGAGAATCTTAGTGCAAACCAAAGCGGCGACTTATTAAAATAAGTCGCCGCTTTTTCGTTTCTTTTTTAGTTATTTAAAGAAAGAATTCATTTAAAAATTTAATTTTTGATATTATGGTAGAAAACTTCTTTTAGCAAGCTCTAAAATTCCATAAACTCCCATCATTATAACGAAACCGAATATGCTCCATATAATATGTTGTAACCCCTTCTGTCTTCCACCATCTGATTCAGAATCTTTGACGAAAACAAAAACCCCCCAAAGAAAGTAAACCACAGCAGCAGCAAACATTAGCCTAATTAATGGGTTTAAAATAACACCAGCTAAATTAGTTAAGAATTGGTTAACAGTTTCCATAATATATTAAATTACTGAACTCTCAGGTTTTGTGTATCAATTCCGCCTGATCCAGGGTTAACACCTATAGTATCTCCAAAGATACCAACTAATCCCCAAACAGAAACCATAACGAACAAAACGATAATACCAGTAACTATAGTCTTGATCGCTCCAGCATGATCATCTGCTCCTTTGGCAGTAACATATTTGATGATACCCCACAAGAACAAAACTAACGCCAATGTTATAATTAATGGAATTAACATTGTTAATAATCCCATTATTCTACTAAAAATTCCTGCCAAACCAGATTGAGTTTGAGCACTTACCACCATCGGTAAAACCAACAAACCTAATCCTAATACAACTTTTTTAAATTTATTTAAAATATTTTTAAATTAATTTATTAACTAATAATTTTAACTATTTAATTATAGCATATAAAACAAAGAGAAAACCAAAATCTTATTCACAGCTTACCTTGTAAAAAAATGAAATTAAAATGTCATTTGAGGGATACCACCACCCCAATTAAAATAACTAGTGAACAAATAAATAATTCCCCACATACTAGTCATAATGAAAAGACCTAGTAAGCCATATGTAATATAGGCAATTGATTTCTTTCTTTTAGCATCATCTTTTAAATTGAATAAATAATTTGAAAGGCCATACAAAAAAACAATTAAAGATATTAACACTATCAACCTAGGCAATAATCCCAGTATATCTATTAAATTGTCTACTAATGTTTCAAATGTCATATTATTATATTAATACTAAATATTTATAAAATTCGTTTAAGAAAAAACTCTTGATTAAATTTCCGTTCTCAGTTCATCAGGACTTATTTCCCGTGTACCAGGAGCTAGGAAATCTCTTCCTCCAAAAATTGTCAAATTCAACATGTTTACCAAGGCCCAAACACCAACCGAGACAAAAAGGAATATAATTCCATATATGATTCCATTTTTAGCATCAGACTGTTTACTAGAATCGTTAGAGATTAAATAAGTAGCGACATTATAAAGAAAATAAACAAGTGATAAGAGAATTAACAGTTTAATAAGGGGATCTCCAATTCCTGCTATTAATTTATTATTAATCAAATTTTCCATTTTTAATATTAATTAGTTAATGCCAAAACCAAGATCGCCTGCCACATTAGAAACAACTGCGGCTAATGTTGCTGCTCCTAATAAAACCACGGCCCCAATTAATGTCCACATTAAATTTTTTCTGGCAGTTTTTAATTTTTCTTCATTACCCTGAGCCTGCACAAACAAAAACCCAGAATATATTACCATTATCACAACAATTGCTGCTCCGATTCGAGCTACAACATCCGCCACTGATTTAATAAAGTCAAAAATATTGTCATTTGCTCCTAGCGGATTTTTGAAATTTGCAAATGATTCTGCATGAACAACTGATACTGCCATAATCCCCCTTGTTTTTATTTCATTTAAAATCTTTTTCATTATTTTACAGTTTATTTATTACAATTAAATTATATCTCAATTTTAATATTTATACAAAACTTTTAGGACGTAACTACAATTACCGTGTTTAATTTTTTAATTACATGTTATATTCCAACACCTGACAAGAAGCTAACTTCAAAACCAAGGATGTCTAAAATAAAGAATATTAAACTGTATCCAATCAGAGCAATCAAAAATCCAACTGCCGCCTTTTTTAGCATTTCATGGGCTCTTTTAACTTTTCCAGAATCGCCCCCGGAGGTTAAATAAGTGTAGCCTGCATAAATAAATACAATTGTCACAAAGGCAACAGCTACACTAATTAAGGCCGTAACAACATTATTAAACAACTTCCAAAAATCACCTACTGTACAACCCGTAACAGCATCACATTTTGGAACGATTGCAGCATTTGCCCGGTGAGCCATAATGAATAATAAATAAATAATAGCAACCGAAAAAATTCTCTTGGTACCTGAAATTTTTTTACTAATCATATTTTTTAATTTTGTATTTTTCATGTTAATTAATTAAATCCGATAACTCTTCATGTGCCCTATTAACAGCAGAATTGGATTCAACCCTCCCTGAAGTATATGATTCGACCATATTCATGAATATCTTATTAGTTTCATCTTCATTTGGGTCCCAGAAAATACTGGAAATTAGAGACGATTTATTAAACATATCGATTACAGCATTATCATTTTGATTAGCCAAAAGACTTCTTCTAACCGGTGGTAAGTTAATATTATCGGCTAAAATTTTAATATTACTGTCATTTATTAAATATGAAATAGTACTAAATGCAGCCTGAATATTAGGGCTTTGTTTTATTACTCCTATAGTAGTCATTTGTGCTAAAGTTTTTTTATTTAACTCTTCATCAACTTTTTGAGGTAACATTGAAACACCAAAATTCAAATTAGGATTTTTCCTTAAAATATCATTGTACTCGCTAGCATACCCAATATAAAAGGCTAAGTCTCCAGCCAAAAACATATTTTTGGAGTTTCCTAAGGAACGATTCCAGCTATAGACGTTTAAATTAGGATTTGAAAATTGAGTATAAAAATTTAGTGCAGCAACACCCGGGATTTGTGCTTCACCTAACGAATCCTTCAATAGGACTTGAAATTCGTTTATATCATTAGTATCCTCATCTTTATTTATTGTATTATTTATCCTGCTTTTCTTTATAACTGGGGTTCCGGCCTGCATTGCTAGAATAGTTATAATATCTTTGGCATGTTCTACATTTCTATATTCACCCAAGGCGATAGCAGATTTAAGTAAATTTAAGTTATTATCAACTTTTGATAATTTAGGTACAGCATTTAAAACATCATTCCATGTTTGAGGAACTTCTGAAATTCCAGCTGAATTAAGCATACTTCGATTAAAATACATAACCATTGGATCAATAGTATACGGGAATCCTAGAAATCCATCTAAATCAAGTAATGCATCTCCTGCTTGAATGAAATTATTTTGGAAATCTTTTTGCGGATAAGCATCGTAAGGGATGTTATATAATTTATTCTTATGCTTGTACAATAAGTCATCAGGTAACAAAACAATATCTGGCCCCGTCCCAGAAGCTAATGCCTCAATCAGGTCCTTTTCAAAATTTTCCTTTTGATGTTCTGTATATTTAATAGAAACTAGATCATCTTCAAAATTAATAGATTCCTGTATTTTAGAAATAACTTCTTTAGGTACTAGTCCCCACATTTCAACACTTTCAAGCTGCACATTTTTATTACCACTGCTTTGATTTGAAAATATAAGAACTGCAAATATAATTAAAACTATCAGGACAGAAAATAAAATTATTTGAAATATGCTAGCTTTTTCATTCATAATTATTTTTTAAATATAAAACCATAATGATGGTCGCCTGTTTGGATTTCTTTTTCAAAAATAAATTTTTCAGCTTCCAGCATTGTTCTAGCCACGTCTGGCTTAACAACATCTTTTGCCATAGGGCCGAGCCCACCAAACGAATCTGACCAATCAACAAATAACAACTTACCTCCAGGTCTTAAAATTCTATAAGCCTCGGATATTAAATTATCTTTGTTTTCAATTTGAAATAAAACGTTTGCTAAAACAACTCGATCGGCGTAATTATCATCCAATGTACTTGAGTTTTCTAGATCTAAATCACCCCATATTAATTTAATATTATGAAGGCCTTCTTTCTGTGCGTCAGTTTGTAATTTAGATAATAATTCCTTTTGAATGTCTACTGCGTAGACTCTACCAGATGGACCAACCAACTTGGCCAAAGCAAGACTATAAAAACCAGGACCAGAACCTAAGTCTACTGCAATTATCCCAGGATCTACAGAAAATTGTTCGATATTTTTTTCCGGATTTGAAAACATATAATGTTATTATACACTTTTTTAAATTAATAAAAAATAACTTATAAACATCAACCTCCGATATAGAATGCAAATAAAAATTTTAATTATTTATTTAAAAATTATAAACAAACTAGTGAAGCAATTTTATCACCAGCTTTCATTTTCATAATTCTAACTCCCTGAGTTTGGCGCCCTAATTCGGGAACTTCTTCTGCTTTAATTTTTATTACTTGTCCTTTTTTAGACATTGCTACAATTTCAGAAATTTCATCATTCACAAGTGAACCTCCTATAATCTGACCATTTTTAGATGTAACCTTGGCAGTTTTAATTCCAGAACCTCCTCGTTTTTGAACTTTGTATTCTTTTAGATTAGTTTGTTTCCCGTAACCGTTTTCAGAGACAACTAAAATACTAGCATTTGAGTCTTCTGGTCTTATAGTCATACCAGAAACAACAATATCGTCCTTCTTCATTTTAATTGCTTTCACTCCTGCTGCAGATCTTCCCATTTCCCTGACATCACAAGTTTTAAATCTGATTGATTGTCCGCTTTTTGTAATTAAGGAAACCTCATCTTTTTCACCTACAAAAGAAGCAGATATCAAAGAATCTCCTTCATGCAGTTTTATAGAAATAATTCCATTTCTTCGAACGTCGTGGAAATTTGAAGCATCAACTTTTTTGGCAATTCCTAGACTAGTAGTCATCATAATTGAAAAATCTCCTTTTCTAGTTGTCTTTGGCATAGGTAGGACAGATGTAACATATTCATCTGATTCTAATGGCAAATAATTCATTATTGATTTCCCTCTAGTAGTTTTCTTTCCTTCAGCTATTTCATACATTTTTATTTGATAAGCTTTTCCCTTATCAGTAAAGAAAAGTAAGTCACTATGAGTACTTGCCTTTAGGAAGATTCTAACAAAATCTTCTTCTTTAGTATTCATATCAATAACTCCAACTCCCCCTCGTTTTTGAGCTTTAAATTCGTTAGGGTTTGTTCTTTTGATATAACCTCCACTAGTTAAGACAAGAATACTTTCCTCGTCTGGGACCAAATCCTCTACGGAAATATTTTGGACACCATGTTTAATAATTTTTGTTCTCCGCTCATCGGCATATTTGTCGCGAACCTCCTGCAATTCTTTTTTAATTAAAACAAGTTGTTTAGCTTTACTTTTTAGTAATTCTAGTAAACTTTTTATGAAAATTTGAATAGCTTTTAATTCGTCCTCTATTTTCTTTCTTTCTAGACCAGCTAGCTTTTGCAATCTCATTTCTAAAATTGCAGTGGCCTGTCGATCGCTGAATTTAAATTTCTTCATCAAATTTAGGTGCGCTGTTGGTGCATCCTTAGACGCTTTGATTAATTTAATAATTTCATCAATATGGTCAAGTGCCTTTTTAAGACCTAGTAATATATGTTCTCTGTCCTGCGCTTTCTTCAATTCAAAATTGGCCCTACGAACGATTACTTCTACTCTATGTTTTATAAATTCTTCTAAAATACTTTTTAGGGATAATGTTTGCGGAATTCCGTTAACCAAAGCTACCATATTGTAGTGAAATGAATCTTCTAGCTGTGTGTGTTTGTAAATAGAATTCAAAATGTTTTGAGGATGAGCTGTTGATTTTACATCAACTACCACTCTGATATCTTCTGCAGATTCATCACGAAGTCCTTTGACACCTTCTATTTTCTTGTCCTTGATCAAAGAGGCAATTTTTTCGATCATAGTTGCCTTGTTTACTCTATAAGGTATAGAAGTAATGACAATCTGATGTCCACCATTACCTTGTTCAATGATTTCAGCCTCCCCACGACAAACCACCCCACCACGCCCATTAGCGTAAGCAACATTTATATCCTTTTGATTAAAGGCAATTCCACCTCCTGGGAAATCAGGGCCTTTCACAAAGGCTAGTAAATCTTCAGTTGTAGACTT
>CAZKXE010000019.1:0-8048 GCA_964556855.1 uncultured Candidatus Saccharibacteria bacterium | reverse complement strand
TTAAAAAGGTACGCGAGCTGGGTTCAGACCGTTTAGGAGTTAAATTTTTAACTTTTAAACCGTCTGAGTCCGCTATTAAACGACATTAAATCAGGTTTTTTCGTTCTATGAAATAAAGATATACTAACCAACACGGCGGCTTCTATTAGCGATAATAGATGTCCAGTTAACTGATATCGGTAAAATCCCAAAAAGTCTGGGGACAATACCGAGGGAAATCCGCAAGGATACCCGTAGAGACTAAACGTTAACCACGAATTTTTTCGTGAAGATATAGTCCAATCCACCTGGTAACAGGTGAAAAGATGCGTGAGACAGGTTGGTCTCCTATCTACTGTAGGCGTTGATTTTTGAGAAGATTTGCTTCTAGTACGAGAGGACCGAAGTGAACTGACCTCTGGTCTATCGGCTGTTCTGCCAAGAGCATTGTCGAGTAGCTATGTCGGGAATGGATAACCGCTGAAAGCATATAAGCGGGAAGCCAACTTCAAGATCAGAAATCGTTTGAAGACCGTGGGAGATGACCACGTTGATAGGCACCAAGTGTAAGCATAGCAATATGTTCAGCTGAGGTGTACTAATTATCTGACTCCTATTAGGAAATTTGAAAATCAAGTTTTAGTTATTTCAGAATATTTTGAAATAACATAACAACATTATATTTTCAATGCAGTTTTTACTTAAACAATTAAAATTAAATATTTGGTTCTGGTGATTTGACGCAGTGGAAACACCCGTTCTCATTCCGAACACGGCAGTTAAGCGCTGTAGTGGCGATGATACTCTTTATGGGGAAAGTAGCTAGTCGCCAGAACCAAGTATTTAAAACAAAAAACACCTCTTTGCGGAGGTGTTTTTTGTTTGTTAAATCTTTTCCTATTTCATAAATAAATGATAATATATAAAGATGAATAATTGGGGAACTAAAAGAAGAAATTTTATTGTTACTGTTGTTTTAACGGCTGTAATTATTTTTATTGGAATTTCGGGTTATACATTTCTTTATCAGGAACCAACTTGTTTTGATGGAATTCAGAACAGAGATGAATCAGGGGTAGATTGTGGTGGCTCATGTAAATTAATATGTCCAGATCAGTCAATAGATCCCTTGGTAAAATGGAACAGATTCTTTGAGGTAGCACCTGGAGTTTATAATGCAGTAGCTTATTTAGAAAATCAGAATACAGATGCTGGTACAGAAAGACTCGAATATAAATTTACCTTGTACGATGATATAGGAGTTATCCTTAATGAGAGAACTGGTTATACTAAAATTTGGCCAAGGGAGGTCACCCCAATTTTTGAGGGTGCTCTTGTTACTGATCAGGTAAGGGCTACTAGAATGACTTTTGAATTAACTAATCTAGATACTTTGGTATGGGAAGTGGTAAATCCCAAAGATTCTATAATAAACATAATTAATCAAAAAATTACAAATATTGAAAGTAGTCCAAGAATCTCAGCAACTGTAAAAAATACTAGTTATTCAGATGTTCCAGATTTAAAATTAGTAGCGTTGCTTTATAATTCTGAAGGAAATGCAGTAGGAGCATCAAGTACTTTTATTGAATATTTGAAGGAAAATCAAGAAACAAATATTTTATTTTCATGGCCTCAAGGTTTTAATGGGGAAGTGGCAAGATTCGAAATTTTTTCAATTTACGATCAAGAAGAATTAATTGACTAAAAAATACTCTAGATGATAATTTTTAAATTCCTAAAAAATTGGATTTCCAATATAGATTGGCTTTTAATATTAGCTATTCTTCCGATCATTTTTTTTGGTTTGATCACCATGAATTCATTTGTGGGGCGGAATTTTTATTTTTATAGACAATTGATTTGGTTGGCTTTTTCCTTCTTTGTTTTCTCGATATTTTCTATGGTCGACTTTAATTTTTTGAGAAGAAGCATTGTTGTTTTTTGGCTTTATATTATTTCTGTTCTATCATTGTTAACCTTGTTTATTTTCGGATCAATTTTCTCCGGAGCTCAATCGTGGTTAGATTTTGGATTATTTTCCTTCCAGCCAGCCGAATTTTCTAAATTAGCACTGATAATTTTGTTAGCTAAATATTTTTCAAGAAGGCATGTGGAGATTAGGAACTATGTTCATATTATTATTTCTGGGGCCTATGCATTTATTTTATTTCTTTTGATTTTAATTCAACCAGACTTTGGTTCTGCTTTGATAATTTTCATGATTTGGTTTGGGATGGTGTTGGTCTCTGGGTTATCAAAAAAGCATCTCCTGGTGCTCATTTCGTTGGGTGCGGCGGCTTTTTTGGCGCTGTGGTTTTTTGTTTTGGCAGATTACCAGAAGGATCGAATAAGAACGTTCTTGAACCCTTTGGAGGACATCCGTGGAGCAGGGTATAACGCTTATCAGTCGGCAGTAAGTGTTGGCTCGGGGCAATTATTGGGTAAGGGGGTAGGTTACGGAACTCAGTCCAGATTAAGTTTTTTGCCAGAATATCAAACTGACTTTATATTTGCTGCTTTTGCAGAAGAATGGGGTTTTGTCGGTGTTATTATATTGTTTATTTGTTATGCCTTTTTAATTTTTAGAATTATCTTTATTTCGTACAGGGGCTCTTCTAATTTCGAAGTTTTATTTGGTCTAGGTGTCGCTATCATGTTTATGAGTCACTTTATTGTTCATGTCGGGATGAATATTGGTGTGATGCCTATTACCGGTCTTACCTTACCATTCATGAGTTACGGAGGAACAAACTTGCTGCTATCTTTTATTTCTTTGGGTATTTTAGTTAGTATGAAAAAGAATTCTAGGATTGCTCACAAGGATGTAATTAATAATGAATTCGTAGCTATTGATCAAATTTTTTGATTAAAGCCTTTACCAACGCTTCTTTATTATTATTTTCAATTAAAATATTATTTTCCTTATCAAAATATTCCTCAATCCCTCCAACCTTAGTAGAAATGATATCTAATCCTGCTAGTTCTGCTTCTAATAATACATACGGAACCCCTTCTTTTTTTGATGTTAATAAAAACATATCAAACGCTTTCAAGTATTTATAAGCATCCCTAAGATAACCGAATAAGAAAATATGACTTTTTAAGCTATATTTTTCAATCATTTTCGCGATTTTTTCATAGTTTTCACCTTCACCAATTATTATCCAAATAAAATTACTGTTATTTTTTTCCTTAATTTCCTTGAGGGCTTTAATCCCAAGCGATAAATTTTTATTGCTGTTAATTTCGGCTATTGTAACAATCCACTTTTTATTTTTATTTAAGCCCAGATTTTTTGCAAAGTAGTCGCGGGCGTTTTCTTTGGGGATAAAATCACTTTCAAGAACATTAGTCTGTAATTTAATAGTTTCTAGTTTGTTTTTTGCCCACGGCCAATTTTTCATCTGATTGAATTCAAATTTTGATAGAACAAAAACTTTATTACAATTCAAAATTGTCCAATAGGAAATTAATTTGTATAAAAATTTAGTTGTTTTTTTTAGGTCTTCATTAAAAACCCAGCCGTGGACTGTAAAATATATTTTAATTTTCTTAAAATAAAAAATTTTATAAATAACTCCTGCTAATGACCCTAAAAAACCCATTTTTGAGCTGTTCAAATAAATTTCTGAAGGATTTTCTGATCTGTAAATTTTCAGTAATTTTAATAGAATCATAAAATCGCCTTTAAAATCAAGCCTTTTTTCCAGATTAGCCAAAGATAAGTATGAAATTTCGCACTCTTCTAGATGATTTTTTAAATTTCCGTTACCTCCAAAAACCACCAAAACATCAGAACCTTCTTTTTTTAGTTTAATAGCTTGTTCCAAAACAAATCTTTGGGCTCCACCAAAATTTGATTTTGTGATTAAAATTAGGGTTTTTGATTGAATTTTCATTTTTTTTCTATATGATTATATTATGCTTTAATTTACTAAATGTAAATAATAAATATACAAATAGTTAGCATCAAATGAATTTAATATAAAATATGAAATTAATGAAAAATAAAAAAACGCTACTTCTTTTTATAGGGGACTTAATAATTTTCTATTTTTCTATCTGGCTTACTTTATTAATAAGAAATTGGTCTATACCAAGCTCTTCTAATTTAATTCAGCATTTAGAACCATTTTCAATTCTGTTTATATTTTGGGTGTTGATAATTTATATTGCTGGAATGTATGACAGAATTAATCTTGTGATGTCGAATAAAATATCCTCAGTTTTATTTAATACTCAAGTTATCAACATGGTTCTGGCTGTAATTTTCTTTTATTTTATTCCTATTTTTTCTATTACGCCTAAAACATTTTTGTTCATTTACCTAGTTATTTCGTTGCTATTATTGGTTTTTTGGAGACTTTGGATTCATCCTCGAATATCAAAAGTTGCAAGACAAAAAGCTTTTTTAATTGCACGGGGTGACGAAATGAAGGAGTTGCTAGAAGAAATTAATAGTGGAAATCACGGCTATTATTTTGCCGATTATTTAAATTTGGATAAATCAGAAAATATTGATATTCAAAATGATATTATTCAAAAAATTTATGAGAATGACTTTAAAACAGTCATTATCGATACTCAGGATGATAGTATTAATCCTTTCTTGTCATCTCTGTATAATTTAATGTTTGCTAGGGTTAATTTTATAGATATGCATGAGGTTTACGAGTATGTTTTTGGTAGAATTCCGTTATCTTTGGTAAAACATGGGTGGTTTCTGAAAAATGTTACTACAGAAAGTTATGAAATATACGATGGAGTTAAAAGATTTTTCGATGTAATTGTTGGATCTATTCTCTTTATTTTATCTATGCCTTTTTATCCTTTCATTATAGCCATGGTTAAAATTGGCGGGGGAAGGAAAATATTTTTTGTACAAAACAGGATTGGACAAGATAATAAAAAGATTTCAATTTACAAATTTAGAACCATGACTGAAGATGAAAATTTGGCTGAAAGAAAAATTACAAAAATCGGAAACCTTTTGAGGATGTTCCGTCTAGATGAAATACCTCAATTGATCAACGTTATCAAAGGAGATCTTTCTTTAATTGGGCCAAGACCAGAGACTGCAGAATTAGTTAATTTATATAAAGAAAATATTTCATATTACAATGTCAGACATTTAATTAAGCCTGGTTTATCTGGCTGGGCTCAGATTTACCAAGATAATCACCCGCATCACCAGGCGGATATTGACAATACAAAGGTTAAATTATCTTATGACTTATTTTACATCAAAAATCGCTCATTTTTCCTTGATTTTAAGATAGGGCTAAGAACTTTGCAGATTATTATTTTACGAAAGGGAAAATAAATGTATAATGCACAGGTATGGTAAAAATTAGAATAACAGCGTTGTTTTTATTAATAATAGGTTTTTTGGTTGGTTTTTTTGTTTATTATTCAGAATTTCAATCTGGTCCAGAAGGAAGTTATAAATTCAAATTGGGACTAGATTTGGACGGAGGAACTCATTTAACTTATGTAGCTGATGTTTCCGAGGTTCCAAGCAATGAAGTAAGTGGTGCCATGAACGCTCTTCGTCAAACTGTCGAAAGAAGGATCAACATTTTCGGAGTTTCAGAACCGATTGTGCAGGTTGAAAAATCCACATTCTTGTCTAGCGAAGAAAATCAAAATCGTTTGATTGTTGAATTGCCAGGAGTTACAGATGTTTCTGAGGCGATTGAAATGATTGGGAAAACTCCACTCCTAGAATTCAAGATCTTAAATCCAGATCAATCAATTCTAGAAAGCATTACAGCTTCAACTACAGAAGAAGAATTGGTAGCATTGAGCGAGCAGATGTATATTTCAACTGGTTTAACTGGTGCTCAATTGAAAAGGGCAGAGTTAATGTTTGATCAAACTACTAATTTTCCAATAGTTAGTGTTGAATTTAATTCAGATGGCCAGGATTTATTGGCTGAATTAACAGAAGAAAATCTAGGGCAAGTCATGCCAATATTTTTGGATGGAGCTGTTATTTCGTCTCCAGTTATTAGAGATGTGATTTATAACGGGGTAGCCACTATTTCAGGGCAGTTCGATGCAGAAGAAGCAAGAAACCTGGTTAGAGATCTAAACTTTGGAGCATTACCTGTACCAATCAAATTGATTGAAACTCAGACTATTGGCGCGACTCTGGGTAACGAGACATTAGTTAAAGGAATTCAAGCCTTGATTTGGGGAATGATTCTAATTTTCGCATTCTTATTAATTTTTTACAGATTGCCTGGAATAATTGCCAGTGTTGCTTTGGTAATTTATGTTGCAGTCATGTTGGCTTTATTTAAATTAATACCTGTAACACTAACTGCTTCTGGTTTAGCAGGTTTTGTCCTATCACTTGGTATGGCCGTTGACGCTAACATTCTAATTTTTGAAAGACTAAAAGAAGAGGTTAAAGATGGTTCTAATCTGCATGACGCTGTCAAAGAAAGTGTTAAAAGAGCATGGTCATCTATTCGTGACGGTAACCTTTCTAGTTTAATTTCAGCTGTTGTTTTATTTAGTATATCAGGGACATCACTAGTTAGAGGGTTTGCCTTAGTATTTGGTATTGGAGTTTTAGTCAGTATGCTGACTGCAGTTGCAGTTTCAAGAAGTTTGTTACTAGCAGTTAGTACTAAAAAAGGGAATGCGTTTTTATCAGCTTTATTCGGTTGTGGTTTTAAAAAATAAAAATATGTGGATCATCAAAAATAGAAAAATATTTTACTTTATATCAACAGTAATGATTGCCTCATCAGTTTTTGCTGTATTATTTTGGGGTATAAAATTCGGGATTGATTTTACAGGAGGTTCAATTTTGGAATTTGAATTTACTGAACAGAGAATTGATAAAGAAGAAGTTTCTTTCAATATTAATGAATTCTCTAATAACAATAATATTGACTTAGGAGATATTTCAATTAGAGAAACAGGGGACAAAGGTTATATCCTAAGAACTAAAAATATCGATGATAGTACTAAAAATTTAATGATCTCAACATTAGAAACAGAAACCACTTCTAGTATCAATGAAATTAGGTTTAATGATATTGGACCGACTATGGGTGATGAATTAAAGGGCAAAGCTCTGGTATCTATCTTAGTTGTAGTCATTTCAATTATCTTATTTGTGGCTTTTGCTTTTAGAAAAGTTTCAAAGCCGGTTTCATCTTGGAAATATGGGTTTGTGGCTATTCTGGCGTTTTTCCACGACGTTTTATTCCCGTTAGGTATATTTGCACTACTTGGTCATTTCTACGGAATAGAAGTCGACACATTGTTTGTGGTTGCCATCCTGGTAGTTCTTGGATATTCAATTAACGACACAATTGTGGTGTTTGATAGAATTAGAGAAAACTTGCAGTCTTACCCCGACAAAAAAAAGTCAAAAGTTTTCGAATCAGTTGTAGGTAAAAGTATTAATCAGACTATTAGCCGATCATTGAATACTTCTCTTACAACTTTGGTTGCTTTGGGAGCGATCTTTTTCTTGGGAGGGGAGTCAACAAAATATTTTGCGCTGGCTCTAATTACTGGAATTGTGGCTGGAACATATTCATCAATTTTCTTTGCTTCACCAATGTTGGTAACAATTCAAAAAATTCAGGATAAAAGGTCAAAAAATTCTAGTAAAAAAATATCAGAACAATAAGAAAAAATTTCAGATAATAAGAAAAAAATATTAAGAAATAAATAAGATAAATAAAATAAATAAAAAACACCATCTTCGAGTTGCCCCGCAGACTGACGGAGTCAATGGCCGTAGTTGCCTTGACGCAGTCAGTTGAGGACTGGTAACGAGAGATAGTGTTTTTTATTTATCTAAATATATATTTTTGTTATAATAAATTTATTAATATGAAAAATCAAAAAGCTTTCACCTTACTAGAAATGCTCCTAGTAATAGCAATCATTGCAATACTAGCTGGTATAGTAATCATTGCCATAAACCCAGGTAGACAACTTGCCCAAGCCAGAAACGCCCAGCGGGCTTCAGACTTACGAGCCCTACACTCTGCAGTTCAGCAATACTATATCGATAACAAAGCCTGGCCAACTACCAC
>CAZKXE010000018.1:0-8162 GCA_964556855.1 uncultured Candidatus Saccharibacteria bacterium | reverse complement strand
TACACTCTGCAGTTCAGCAATACTATATCGATAACAAAGCCTGGCCAACTACCACTATGCCATCTGATTTAACAGAAGTCTGTGATGTAGACGGAAACCCATTAGGTTGTCTAGACCTATCAAATTTAGTACCAAACTATCTACCTGCTATACCAACTGACCCACAAGCTACAGTAGGTACTAACTACCAGATTGCTATTAATCCTACTTCAAATACCCCAGAGTTAACTGCACCTAGTTCAACTGAATATGGATTAACCCCTGTGCAGTTGGGGACTACTACGTTGGTTGTGGCAGGAAGTGGGTTGCAAATAAATCCGTATACTTTACCTACTGATCAACTAGTATCATATTGGCCTATGGAAGGTGATGCTGATGATGCTGTCGGAAGTAATGCTGGTACTGCAAATTCTGGTGTTAGTTTTGGTGAACAATACGGAGTCATAGGTCAAGGGGCTAATTTTAATGGAAACGACGGTTATATCGATTTAAGTTCATCAATCCAGTTTGATTCTAACGATTTTTCTATTAGTCTTTGGCTTAAGACATCTTCTATTTTAGGTTCTGGTGAATATCAAGAAATTTTCATTTCCGGATATAACGGAACTGCAGAAACTCTCGATATTGCTTTTAATCAGAACCAAGAACTAAGTTTTTATATTAGAACAGCTGGTTATGTGGCTTACTCAGTAAAAACTGACCCAAACTTTTTGAATGATGGAGAATGGCATAATTTAACTTTAATTAGGGATGGCGCTACAATTTCAATGTATATTGATGGCCTCTCAATAAGAAGCGGCCCCGGTACTACTGGTGATATTGATGATCCCGGAACGCCATCTAGGATTGGAAATGGTACTTACGCAGTAAGTAATAGATTTTATGATGGAAGTATTGATGAGTTTATGATTTACAACAAAGCCCTGTCTATTCCTGAGGTTGAAGAAATTTATAATTATGGGTACTGGTATTTGAATAACTAAATATTTCAAATTTCGAAGATATTAAAAGTAATATTTTTTCTTAAGTTCCGTATTTGTAGGATTTGATTTTATTATAATTATTTTATATAAATATTAACATTATGCTTAATTACAACGAAGTAAAAGAAAGAAGATATATCATAGTAGACCGTGACCCATACGAGGTTGTCAGTTCTCATGTTTTTCGTAAACAACAAAGAAAACCAGTTAATCAAACAAAACTGAGAAATTTAATTAACGGTGGAATTAAAAACCACACTTTTCATTGCGCTGATAATATAGAAGAAGCGGATATCGAAAGAAAACAAATTAAGTTTCTATACAAGAAAGACAACCGGCAACAAAACACAACCGAATTATGGTTTTGCGAAGAGAATAATCCTGCTGATAGATTTTGTTTAGATCAGGATTTGGTAGGGGATGGTATTAAATATCTAAAACCAAACTCTATTGTAGATGCTATGTTGTTTGATGAGAAAGTTATTGGCGTTAGCGTCCCAATTAAAGTTGAATTAAAAGTTGTTGAGGCACCACCAGCGGTCAAAGGGAACACTTCTGGTGCTGCTAATAAGCAAATTACATTAGAAACTGGTCTAGTAATAAATGCTCCAATTTTCATAACAGAAGGTGAAATAGTAAGGGTTAATACAGAAACAGGGGAATATGTAGAAAGGGTAAATAATTAATTTAAAATATAAAAAATCGCTTCTATTATGAGCGATTTCTTGTATTTTAGGAATATTAATTAAATAATTGAAATTTATTTAATCTACAGCGACACAATATCCACCATTAAACATATATCCAGGTTCACCTCTTAAAATATAATAGCTATAATAACCTCCATTATTAGGGATTGGGTTTTCTGATGATGCTGGTTTTTCAAGCGCAGCACACAAAAAATAACCCTTTTCTTGTGGATTTTTTATATACATATACATGTATGATCCATATGTGAAATCGCTAGTGTCTTTATTTAGAGGGTCAATTGGTAAATTAATATATGGCTCTAATTTTTTCCTAAAAAATCCATCGTTCTGCAACCACTCCGATCCTCTACTATATGCCTGCCATATGTCACCATCATCATCCCCAACAGGGTATTCGCCATGGTCTAAATGATACATTTCTAACGCACTCTGAATTTGTTTAATATCACTAATTCTCTGAGTATCTCGAGCCTTAGATCTAGCTACATTTAGTGAGGCAAGAACTATTGATGATAATAAACCAATAATTGAAATTACTACGAGTAATTCAATCAGTGTAAATGCATTTTGTAATCTAATTTTTTTCATTTTAATTTCTTAACTCTAACCTAAACTTCCAATTTTTGTGCCCCATTAATCCCAGCAATAATCTGTTTAGTAATATCCTTGTTTTCTTTTAGAAAGTTTCTAGTAGCATCATAACCTCGAGCTAATTTGATATCACCAAAAGAATAGCTAGCGCCAGCTTTTTGTACAATCCCATATTTTTCTCCCAACGCAATAATTTCACCTTCACGAGAAATTCCTTCGTTATACATTAAATCAAATTCAGTTACCTTGAATGGGGCAGCGACTTTATTTTTAACAACTTTTACTTTTACACGGCCACCCATAACTTCGTCTCCTTTTTTGATTTGCGCAATTCTACGAATATCCAATCTAACAGAAGTATAGAATTTCAAAGCTTTTCCTCCTGGAGTAGTTTCAGGGCTTCCGAACATAACTCCAATTTTCATTCTAATCTGGTTAATGAAAATCACCACAGTTTTGGACCTGGCAGTGATGGCAGTTAATTTCCTTAGGGCCTGTGACATTAATCGAGCTTGTTTTCCAACGTGGTGTGCTCCCATTTCTCCTTCAATTTCATCCTTTGGTGTTAGGGCGGCCACAGAGTCGATTACAATCACATCGATTTTTCCAGTTCGAACCAAGCTCTCCACAATTTCTAGGGCTTGTTCACCAGTATCTGGTTGGGATATTAAAAGTTCATCAGTTTTAACTCCAATTTTTTTTGCATATTCAGGATCTAGGGCGTGTTCAGCATCCACAAAAGCACAAACTCCGTTTTTCTTTTGAGCTTCGGCTACAATATGTAACGAAAGGGTAGTCTTACCAGATGATTCAGGTCCAAATATTTCAATGATTCGGCCCCTTGGAACTCCGCCGATCCCCAATGCTCGATCAAGACCCATTGATCCTGTAGGAATCACATCAACGTCGACTTTTTTAGAGTCTCCCAATTTCATCATAGCGTCTTCTCCAAATTTACTTCTAATAGCTTCCATAGTTTCCTCTATTTTACTATCTCGTAAATCTCTATCAGCTGATTTCTGACTTTGACCAGGGTTTTTTTTACCAGAATTAATTTTCTGAATTTTCTCTTCTGCTTTTTTTTCCGTTTTTTTGATACTCTTACTTTTTGAACTTGTGCTTTTCTTGGCCATAATTTTGTAATATTAACTAATAATTGATCTGATTATATCTCTTTTGTCCTAAAATTTAAATAAACTTTCTATAAATTCGAGTTAAAACCATCTGGAGTATTTGTTGCAGTGTTAGGTTCATCTCCCTGATCAGAATCAACACCTTGGTCCAAATCAATCCCATGATCAGAATCATTTGCCTCTTCCAATTCAGTTTTAGGATTCATAATTTTCTCGATTTTTTTTAAAACATCTTCATCTTCATTATAGACAACTTCTATTTTTTTTGTAGCTTGACGGTTAAATCTATCCCTGACTTTAATTTCAATAACATTTTTCCCATCAAGCATTAAGTAGGGGACTTTGAAATAGCCTTTTGGGTCAATCATAATAACTCTTTCATTAATGCTAATAAAATCAGAGTTAGTAGTTTGACCCGTTACATAAATCAATTTATCCTCGATCATTTGACCATTTTCAGGAAAGCCAACAGAAATTTGTGGGCCTTTAATAAAAACTCGACTATTCAAAAAAATATAAAGTAAAATTGCGGCAATTATGATAATTGAAACAATAGTTTTGATTAAAATCGAATTTCTGTAAAACATGTTTATTCGTCGTCAGTTCCATCGTATGATTCAGTTTCTTCGTCTGATTCATTATATCCTCCAGCTCTCTCTATGTTACCGGCACCATCACTATTAGCACCTTCATCGTCTGATCCACCAATTAAAATCTCGCGAGGCTTAGAACCATTTGCTGGTCCAACAACACCGTTTTCTTCTAATAGGTCAATAATTTTAGCTGCTCGAGAATATCCAATTCCTAATTTCCTCTGTAAATAAGAAGTCGACGCTTTACCAGCTTCCATAACCACAGCCTTTGCTTCAGGGTACATATCATCCTCGTCAGAAGCAGATCCACTGTCATCCATAGAATCAAAAATATTATTTTTGTCATTAACACCTTCTAAATCAATATCAACCTCGGGCAATTCGTCGGCATAACTATTGGCCAAATAATCAACAACACTTTTAACTTCCTCTTCAGAAATAAAGGCAGACTGAACACGTACCGGTTGAGACATTTCTCCACCCATAAACAACATATCTCCTTGTCCTAGCAATTTTTCTGCGCCAGGCTTATCCAAAATTGTTCTTGAGTCAATTTGAGAAGAAACCTGCAAAGCCACTCTAGTTGGGATGTTAGCCTTAATCAAACCAGTAATAACATTTACAGAAGGTCTCTGAGTTGAAATAATCAAGTGAATTCCAACAGCTCTAGACATCTGAGCCAATTTAACAATCCCAGCCTCCAATTCACGAGGGTAAGCCTGCATAATGTCAGCTAATTCGTCAATTATGATAACAATAAAAGGCATTCTTTCTGGTAAATTCTCGTCAGGGCCACCCTTAGATTTTTTATAAGCTGGGTCAACGATATTTTTGTGATAAGACTCAATGTCACGAACTCCTTTTTCTTGTAATAAGTCGTATCGACGATTCATCTCCTTGGCTGCCCATTTCAATGCCAAAATTGTTTTCTTTGGATCAGTTATAACAGGAGTCAATAGATGAGGAATTCTGTTATATAAAGTCAGCTCAACTCTTTTTGGATCCACCATAATAAACTTCAACATTTCAGGTGAATTTCGGTACAAAAGGGAAGTAATCAAAGCGTGAATTGTAACAGATTTTCCTGAACCGGTTGCTCCTGCAATCAGCATGTGGGGAGCTTTCCCAAGATTTGTAAAATAAGATCTTCCTGTAACCCCTTTACCCATACCTAGAATCAGAGACTTATCAGAATTTTGATATTCATCTTCCTTAAACATAGAACCTAGGCCAACTGTAGTTTTGGTAGTGTTAGGAATTTCGATCCCGACTAATGATTTGCCTGGAATTGGGGCTTCGATTCGGAGAGGGTGTGCCGCCAAAGCCAAAGACAAGTCATTCTGCAAGGCCACAATTTTTGACAATTTAACTCCCTCGGCAGGTTTCAAAGCATACCTAGTCACAGACGGTCCGACAGAAACCTCGTCCATTTCAACTTGAATTCCGAAATTACTTAGAGTTCTTTTAATAATATTTGCGCTGGCTTTGATGTCACCCACACCAGGTTTCCCGTGGTCCTTCTGCAATAGTGAAAGGGGAGGGTTTTTATAAGGAATATTCCAGTCATTCTTTTTAGAGAAAAATACCAAACCTTCGCCACCTTTCTTTTCTTTAGATTCGTTATTATTAATTTTAATTGGAGCGTCGTCGTTTTTTCCGTCTTCCTTTTTATTATCCTCAGCTTCTTTTTTATCTAACTCAGATTCCTTAACTCCTCCAACAGAAATTTCTACATCTTCGTCTTCTTCGTCCTCGTTATTTTGTTTCCTTCTAAATAGTCCTGAAATTTTTTCAAAACTGATTGCACAGTTAAATGTCATCAAAACCGAAATCACAATAGTGCTCGTCAAAATAACCAGAGAAACCCAAAAGTCGAAAAGCTTCATCAAAGGAGTAGAAATGATACCTCCCACAAAACCTCCTTGATTGAAAATTAAATCAATCATTCCAATTCCAGAAATAACAAAAAGAATTGCACCGATACTTTTTGGCCAAGTTAAATCCCTCTCGGTTGATTTGATGTAATAGACACCAAGGACGATCAAAACGATCGGCAATAGATAGTAACCAACACCCAAAAGTTTGGTTAAAATTTTAAATGAAAAATCTCCAACCGGCCCAGCCTTTTCAAAAGGGGACAGTAACATAAAAATAGAAAGTACAATAAAAACAATCGCGATGATTGCTTCAACTGTTTCGTTTTTTAAAGAATTTATAATAGATGATCCAATCTTGTTTTCTGACTTATCATTTCCTGCTTTTTCCTTTTTGTTTTTCTTCTTGGCCATTTTAATAATTAATTAATACTAATAAAAAAACTAATAATTTTTTAAATTTAAATTATAGATTATAAAGCTAATTTTAACATATTCCGTTCATTTTTCTTAATTAATATTTAATTAATATTCAATTAATAATTATTTTAAATTTTAAATTAATCAGCTTGAGTTAATGAGTCTAAAATAGATCGGTAATTAGTAGGCGATTTGAATAAAGTTGCAAATCTTGACTTTTATATCAAAAAGACATATTATGGGGTAAAAGTTGTCCTTTATCTCATTTTAGTTTAAAAATTAAAAAAGACATTTCAAAGACAAGAAATCTATATTAAAAGACATTGTGACTAATTAATCTATTAGAAACATAAAAGACAAAATGAATATAAAACAAAAAGACATTATAAATATCGTTGAAAATAAAGAACATTATCTATTAGACAAAGTTTTCGTTAAAGACACTAACTTTCAATTTATTTTCAAAAAGACAGAGAAAATAATCACTGCGATTTATTTGATCACTAATTTTTTTGACCCAAAAGAACCTCTAAAATGGTCCTTGAGAAATAGCCTAAATAATCTATTAAAGACACTAACAAATTTCGGGCAAAGTCCTTTATCGGATAAGGAAAATAATTTTTATAATTTAAATTCTGCTTTATTAAAAATTTCATCTAGTTTCGATTTAGCTTATTATTCAGGCTTTATCTCACAAATGAATTATGAAATTATCAATTTTGAAATTAGTAAATTGGCAGTTAGTATCGACGAATATTATAACGGGACAATAGGATCTAGTAAAAGTCTTTTTGATAATGATTACTTTCACGTCGAGTCCTTTATGAATCTAAAAGACAATAATTCTATTAATCATGATTATTATCAAAAGGACAAAAATCAGACTAATCGAAATAAAAACTTAAAGGACAATCAAGGACAAGATAAACAAATCAATAGGCAATACCAAAAAGACAATAACAATACTTTTTCTAATAAAACTTCTAAATGGAATAATCAAAACGATTCTTCGATTAACAATTCCGGAATTTCTGGATCAGGCACATCAGAGTCATCAAGGACAAAAAATCATCAAGGACAAAATTTAAACCAAACTAAAAAGACAAAAAGTAAAAAGGACAGTAGTGAGAGACAGCAAAGAATCGTTGACGAAATTAAAAGACATGGAGACGTCTCCGTAAAAGACATTGCAAAAGTGATTCGTGACTGCAGTGAAAAAACTTTGCAAAGAGATTTAATTGATTTGATTAATCAAGGGAAAATTACTAAAAAAGGGGAGAGAAGATGGTCCAGATATTTTCCAATAAATTAGCCTGGAAAACTAGCTCAAAAATTATCTAAAAAATTTGACATGTCTTTAAATAAAATTTGGACTCGATTATTCGAAAAAGATTACCCGGAAACCTTTAAATTAACCATTAAAAATAACACTATGTAATGAAAAAATGTTTGACTTTAAATTTAAATCCTATATTATTAGTAGTGATATCCGCGAGGTTATCCACATATAAAGTTTCCTGTCTTTTAAAAGGTCGGTTATAATATATGTATGTCGGTTGGACAGTTTTGCAGTACGAATATGATCATTGAAAAATGAATATAGATATAGTCTGAAATGTTAGACTGATTAGATAACTTCTATAAAAATAGAAGCCTAAAGCTTTTTTGCTATTTGTCGAAATGTCAAAAAAGATATGGTGAATTTAATTATTAGTCCCGCGCTGGTACGCGGTATCCCGCCGAACAGTAACGATACGATTGGAATTAGGTATCAGACTAATTCGAAAATTATTAACAAACGTTTATTAGTGATTTTCTAAAATATTTTCAAATCTTTTATTAGTAACGAAAATATTTT
>CAZKXE010000017.1:0-8231 GCA_964556855.1 uncultured Candidatus Saccharibacteria bacterium | reverse complement strand
GCAGGTTTTGCGTTTTAAATGGTGACGTGCATTTCAGGTGTTAATTCAGCTTTAACTATTGACAAGAATGATTGTTTCGTGTATAATCTATTTAAATCGGGTTAAGCGTTTTTCGCTTTTTATTGATTATAATATTAAAAATATGGAAGAAAACAACAAACTTAAAAACATTTTGACAAAGACATTGTTTCTAATCGGAATAATCATTATTATTCTAGTTTTAGCTTTTGCAGTTATCAAAATAATACCAAAAATCTTCACCGCTTTTGATGGTGTTGGTACATTTGGGTCAAGTAACGAATTAGGTTTAATAGTAGAAGATAAAAGCCTTACTTCTGGTCGAATATCTCTAATTGAATGGGACTACGAACCAACCGAAAATGGGAATTACGAATTTTCATATGCTTGTGCTAACTACTTAAAACTACAATTAGGAACTTCTGATGGAAACAAAGAAGTAGACTGTAATAAAGTTTATCGTTTAAATCCTACAACCCAAAGGATTTCTATATTGCCTACTCTAGATAAGGAAAATGTACTTGTTAATTTACCTATCACTATTAAATATGTAAACCAATTTGGTGAAATGTTAGCATCAGATGATACTGAATTAAGTATAATTAGAAGGTCTGGTGATCAACTAGCAGGATCTGCAACTATCATAGATGCGGAAATTATTAACCCTGCCCCATTAGTGGACAATAATACTCAAAACACTAACAACACAACCAACTCTAACAGTAGCCAAACTACAGGTAATCAAACAACGACTACATCTACAGTAACAACACCAGTATATAGAGGTCTTCCTGATTTAAAAGTTTCTAATTTACGTGATGTTAATGATGTTACTGTTATATTTGATATATCTAATGTTGGTACAAATATAAGTTCAAATTGGGTATTTAACTACAGAATGCCTGATGGAGATGTTGAAACTTCCCCATTACAAAATGCTCTAAGACCTGGAGAAGCTATTAGATTTACATTAAGATTTGTAGATATTCCTGAAGGTGAGGTTGTAATTGCAGTTGATCCATCTAATTTTATTAGAGAATCAAATGAACTAAACAATATAGCAATTGTTGATGTTAATGGTGATGATGGATTTTATAATGGCGACAACTACTACAATAGAAATGACGACGCTGATTTAACTATCGAAGATCTCGAGGTTGGTAAATTAAACGGTTCTCGTTTTGTAGAAGATGATGAAATTAGTGATAATGATGACGCTGCTGTTAAATTTATTGTAAAAAACATTGGAGGCGAATCAACTGGATCATGGAGATTTGAAATAAATAATTTACCATATGACGATTCTGAAAATTACGAATCTTCAAGACAGTCATCATTAATGCCTGGTGAATCCAGACAAATTATAGTTGAATTTGAAAACCCAGACGAAGGAAGATACAATATTGAAGTTATCGTTGATTCTAGAGACGATGTCGATGAAGAAGATGAAAGAAATAATGATGAATCAGAAAGATTGGAAGTAAGATAATAATAATCTCCAATTCAACTTAACAAAAAAACCCATTCGCAATGAATGAGTTTTTTTACTTTATTCCAACACTTTTTCAAGACGCCTCCTGGTTTTTTATTTATTTCTATATATCTAATTCTGCTTCCCTAGCATTATTAGTAATGTAGGCTTTTCTAGCGGCCACATCAGTACCCATTAACATATCGAAAACTTTGTCAGCTTCGACAGCATCTTCTACTGTTACCTGTTTCAGGATTCTATTATTTTTATCCATAGTAGTTTCCTTTAATTCATCAGCGTTCATTTCTCCGAGACCCTTATATCTCTGGATTCTCCATTTTTTACCATGACTATCTTTTTGAATTTCATTAGAATCAGTGTTTGAATCTGTTTCTATGTCAGTATCAGAATCTGCACCCCGATCATCGGCCGAATTCTCTTCCTTTTCCTCATAGTCACCAACTAACGCAATTTTTTCTTCCTCTGAATATAGGTAGTAGGCTTCCTTTCCACAAACAGCTTTAAACAAAGGAGATTGTGCAATATATAAATATCCACCATCAATAATTGGTTTAAAATATCTATAGAACAATGTTAGTAACAAAGTTGCGATATGAGCACCGTCAACGTCGGCATCCGTTGCGATAATGATTTTATGATATCTTAATTTATCAATATCAAATGTATCACCGATGGCCGCTCCTAGTGCCACCACTAGATTCCTTACTTGTTCTGAAGCAAGCATTCTATCAAGACGGGCTCTTTCAACGTTCAAAATTTTTCCCCTAAGAGGTAGGATGGCTTGTGTTCTCCTGTCTCTACCAGTCTTTGCTGTACCTCCAGCAGAATCTCCCTCTACAATGAATAATTCAGCCTCCTCAGCATTTCTAACTTGGCAGTCTGCCAATTTACCCGGCAATGTCACACCCTCAAGAGCTCCCTTTCTCAAAACAGAATCCTTGGCAGCTTTAGCTGCTTTTCTTGCCTTTAGGGCCAGCAATACTTTGTTTATAATAGATTTTGCATCATCTGGGTGTTCCTCTAAGAATTCAGAGAAGGCTTCCCCAAATACGCTTTCTGTTGCACCTCTTGCTTCCTGTGAACCAAGCTTAGCTTTTGTCTGTCCTTCAAATTGAATTTCTGCACCCATCTTGATAGAAACCACGGCGGTGATTCCTTCTAGAACATCATCACCGGTAAAACTATCCTCGCCATCCTTGACCATTTTATTTTTCTTGGCATATGTATTAATAGTCCTAGTTAAAGAAGTTTTGAAACCTGTAATATGAGTTCCTCCCTCTGCATTATAAATGTTATTAGCAAAAGCTGTAATTCTAGGAGAAATGTCATCAATATATTGCAAGGCAATTTCAACTCCAATATTATCGACTTCTTTTTCTACATAAAAAATATTTGAGTTAATTGCTTTTTGGAACTTGTTATAAAATTTTACCAATGAAGCTAGCCCTCCATCAAAATAGAAAGTTTGAGACGAGGCTTCTAGATCTGTATCCTTTAAATAAATAGCGCTATCTAAATCAATTTTACCACCAACCTCCCTGGCATCAACTGCGATAATTTCTAAACCTTTTACTAAATAAGCCTGTTGTCTCAAATGGTCAACTACTTTTTTAAAATTAAATTCTACTGATTCAAAAATAGTATCATCCGGTTTAAAAGTTATAACTGTTCCGTTATGTTTAGTTTTACCAATTTTTTTAACATCGCTTTTTTTCTTACCGATATTGTATTCTTGTCGATATTTTTCGCCACCCTTATGGACCTCGGCAATAGTGTGAAGTGAAAGTGCGTTAACAACAGAAGCACCAACACCATGGAGACCTCCAGAGACTTTGTAACCTGATTCCTCGCCACCGAATTTTCCACCGGCATGCAAAGTTGTCATAATTGTTTCAAGTGCTGAAACTTTAGTTTTTTTATGTTTATCTACTGGGATACCACGACCATTATCAACCACTCGAACATATCCATCTGGAAGTAACGCCACCTCGATTCTGCTAGCATAGCCACCCATCGCCTCATCACGAGAGTTATCAAAAATTTCATTAATTAAATGATGTAATCCATCGGGCCCTGTTGTACCGATGTACATTCCAGGTCTTTTCCTAACCGGCTCTAGCCCTTCGAGGACAGTAATTTCATCTGCTCCATATTTCCTATTATCTGTTGATTTTTTTGATAAACTGTTTGTGATTTTTGGTGCTTTTTCAGCGTCTTTTTTACTTGGCATATCTATGTATTATAGCAAAAAAAATGTTTTTCTAAAAGCTTATTAAATGGCATAATTAGACTTAATTTAAGGTTATTTTAATGAATATTTTGATTAAAAACAAAATTACCTAAATAATAAAGTACTAATCAATAAAAATGGCTAACTTTTTCCAGTGCTCTAAAAATTTACCAACAGTCACGACCTGGAATTTTTCATCTTGTGGATCAGTTATATAAAAGGAATCTTCAGGTGAATCTTCGTATCCATTTATAATTATCATGTGATCGTCTTTATTTCGATTGAATCCTGCAGTTACAGAGACAATAACCGGTTTCCCACTATCAATTTTTTCTTTAATTTTATCTACTCCCCGTTTTGTAAAATCCTGTTGGTTTTCATTTATATTAAAAGTTTCAGCCAACAAATCAACTATAACGGCCTTAAATTCCTGCTGGTATGCGAGAACTCCATGGTTTCGTAAAATTCGAACTAGACCTTCGTGGGTCCATAAAAGTTTCTCCTCATCAAAAGCTTTTATTAAAGTAGCCTCTTTAATTAAATTCTCGACTCTATAATTATTATCTGGATTTAAAAAATCTAGGGTCATTTTTACACAACAAATACCGCAAGATTGCTTTCTAGAATTTTTAGTAATTTTATTATCTAATTGTGAAAAATATGGAATTTTTAACATAATTCTTATAGTCTATCTAAAACAACGAACTTTCTCAACAGTAGCAGTAACATGCTTGTAAGCGTAACCATAATATATGCCAGGGGTTGTGATATTTGAATAATTTACAGACCAAGCTCTAGAAGATACACCTTCTGTACTAGACCAATAATCATGCAGCAATACAAAACCAGAAACTGTCCCCCCAACAAATTGAGCGTTCAAACCATCTGTTAATTGTTGTTTGGATGGTAAATACCAATCTGTATTCCCACCATCAGTTAGATTTTCACAATAAGCAAAGGCTGGATAGTTGCTTGACCCGTAAGGATTACCATCCCAATAATTATCAATAATATTAGTATGGTTAGATGACCCATTTGTTAAACTATTGGAACCTGTTAAGACTAATTCTAAACTCCATTTAATATTTAAATTCAGGACCGAGGTCGACCAACAAAGACTATCTGTCGGATCGCCGCACCCAGAGGCAGCAACATCCCACTGGGCATACAAAATCTCATCATTTGAAGGCATAGTAAATGAATCACTTGGATTATAACTATCTCCATTTCCTGCAGCATCAGTATTCCATGAATTGAAAGTATAACCGGTTTTAGTTGGTACAGTTGGTGATAAGTTTGCGGTACTAAGTTCAGCTCTTGATTCAGGGGATGGTCCTGTATCTCCTCCGTTTAGGTTATACGTTAGTGTGTAGTCTAGTGCAGCAGCTACATTTATAGTTAAGGTTTCAGTAGTTGTATAATATTCATTAGAACAAGTTAATGTATATGCCTGGGTAGTAGTTAAATTATTAAATGTTGTATCACCTGAAGTACCTATAGTATTACTCCAGTCTCCAGAGGTTACGCAACTGTCTGCATCTGCTGCATTCCAACTGATAGTAACTGAATTATTGTAGGCGATGTTTTCAGAAGTTGCCGTGAAGTTAAGAGATACATTATTGTAATTCAATATTCCTGTTCCAATCTGCACAGGTTCTAAATCGTATTCAGTAGAGTTTATTGCTGTTAGTATAGGTGTTTGAGAGTTAGAGTCTATAGCTATAGTGTATCCTGTTCCATTAGTGACAGCATATACTTTATTAATTAATGATTCAAATGCTACTTCAGTTTGTGGATCTGTCGGTATAGCTGGTACATATTCTGGTACTAGTTCCGATAGATCAATTAGACCAGTACAATGTACTGTTGTTTGTGGTGATGTTAATGTGCCTGTGTTACATACTTCAGTTAAACTTGTAACTGTTTCTAGATCTGCTGGCCATTCTTTGTTATCGATATAGTATTGTTGAACTGCAGAGTGTAAGGTTCTGATATCACTCCATCTCTGGGCATTTCTTGACTGTGCAAGTTGTCGCCCAGGGTTAATGGCTACTATCACTATACCGGCAAGGATGGCAATAATGGCGATGACTAGGAGCATTTCTAGAAGAGTGAAGGCTTTAGCGGTTGTTTTATGGTTCATGATTTTAATATATATATATATATATATATATTAATTTAATAATTTGTAATAAATTTATTATAACAGAAATACGCACTTAGATAAAATAGAAAAACACTATCTTCGAGTTGCCCCGCAAACTGACAGAGTCAATGGCCGTAGTTGCCTTGACGCAGTCAGTTGAGGACTGGTAACGAGAGATAGTGTTTTTAATTTTATCTTACTTCCCATCCTTTCTGATTAATTTCTTCTGTGATCTTATCCATGATTGGATTAATTTCATCATCAGTTAAAGTCTTTTCATGAGATTGAAAAACTAGTCTATGAGCATAAGAAACCCTGTCATCTTTTTCGTAAGTATCAAATAACACAGAATTCACTAACAAATCATTCCCATATTTTTTTACAATTTCAATAATTTCAGACGGATCAATTGAGGCTGGTATCCAAACAGCAATATCCCGCAAGACGAATGGGTAAACAGAAATGGATTTGAATTTAATATCATCACCCAATTTGGGGAGACTTTCATATTTATCACCTAAAATACTTTCTAATTGGTTACTCTCAAAAAGTTTCTCAATAACCTGGTTCAAAGAAAATTCTATAAATTCCGAACCATCAACGAATTTAAGGCCAAAATCTGTTTTCAAATCCAATCCTAATTTATCACCTAAAATTTTTACAGTTTCTTCTAAAATAATCTTGTTTTGTTTTTTACTAGCTCCGTTTTTATTAATAACTCCAATAGACAGTATCAAATCTTCCTCGATTCGATAATTGCTTTCTGGGAATGTAGTATTGTTGTATTGCCAATCAAATTTATTTTTTAATTCAGTTTCTATAGGAGAATCATTTTTTACTTTTTTAAAAACTTTTCCAATTTCAAATGTTTTAACATAGTCTAGACCTAACAATTCAGCGTTTGCAGTATTTTTATCCAATGCTTTCTTCATCCCAGGTAATAAGCTTTCACGAACAAAGGCCTTATCACTTGCAATCGGTTTAAGAGGTTCCAAACTTCCCTCACCCACAAATGAGTAAGTAACGATTTCAGAAAAACCACTATGTACCAAAATATTTTTAATTAGATTTTGTAATTGTTGATGACGATTAATTTTTGGTGCAAAAACTTTATTAGTAATTTTTAAATTATAATCTTCGCTTTCTATTTTCTCGTAACCATAGATTCTACCGATTTCTTCTGCTAGGTCTGGTGTGGTTTTAATGTCCAGTCTTTCGAATGGAGCTTTTACTGCAAAACGTTTTTCATCTTTTATTATTCTTCCGTAACCAATTATATTAGAGAATCTTTCACTTTGACTTAAATTTTCTTCAACAACGCCCAAATCATTCATGGCTGTAGCATGTATTACTTGACCTTCTCCCAAATAAATTCCGACATGATCAACTCCACTTGGAATTTTTGTACCCTTTAAAAATTCAAGTGATTCAAAATCAATTTTCTTTTCTGTAATTCCTGTATTGGAAAAAATCAAATCTCCAGGCCCTAAATCATTTTCAGAAATTTTTTCTGCAAAAACAAATTGATCAACTGCCATTCTTGGAATTGTATAACCAACTAATGAATAAACATATGAGACAAATGATGAACAATCAAAACTATTTGGAGCATCAAAGAAAACACTGGCACCATATTTATATGGTCTATCTAATAAAGTTAGTGACTCTTCCTTGATTTTTTCTCTTGGTGAAATTAATTCAAATTCAAAATTTAATTTTCTAAAAACATCAGAAATTTCATCATTAGTGATTTCAGTCCCCAAAATTTTTGAAGCTTCATCTGCAGATATTCCGGTATTATATTTCCTCCACTTTCTTGGGTAATGATCTAAAATATTGGAGATCTTTGTTTGGTCGGTAGCAGCAAACTGCATGATTAAGTCAATTGCTCGGTTCATAGCCTTCGAAGCTAATTCTGGGCTAATTTCATTTTCAAATCTTTTAGAAGAATCTGTATTGATTCCAACTTTTTTAGTATTTATACGGACGGTTTTTGGATTAAAATTAGCTGCTTCTAGAAAAATATTAACGGAATCATTATCGACTTCCGCATTGTTACCACCTTTAATTCCGGCGATTGCTAGTGGTTTTTTGCTGTCTGTAATTAATAAGGTTTGGTCATCTAATTCAACTTCTTTTTTATCTAAAGTTGTGATTTTCTCTCCAAATTCAGAATTGCGAACAATAATTTTTCGGTCATTTAATTTCATGGCGTCAAAGGCGTGCATTGGCTGACCAATTTCGAACATAATTAAATTAGTTATATCAACTAAATTATTAATTGATTTTTGACCCAATGATTCCATTTTAGATTTTAATTCATCAGGAGATTCTGAAATTTTTAT
>CAZKXE010000016.1:0-8542 GCA_964556855.1 uncultured Candidatus Saccharibacteria bacterium | reverse complement strand
GGATATATTACTTAGTGCTGCTTCAGAAAGAGGGTCAGCCGCATCAGATTTTGCAACAACATTAGCTAATCCATCTGGGTTTAAAACCGGAATAACTGTAACTTTTACACTATCAGGAATAATTATGGAATTATCATCCAAAAAATTGATTAAATCATAACTTAATAAAGCAGTATTCCATGAATACCCTCCATGAATACCTCCTACGAATAAAATTTCTTTTTCTCCGTTTCCAAAATGATAAGCTTTGATTTCTTGTCCTTGTGCAGAAGTACCAATAACAGAAACTGGTCCTTCTTCTTCTGTTAAATTATCTGTATCAGTTTCTGTTGATGAATTATCATCACTATTTACTTCTGTACTACTATCCTTGTCGGTATCAGATCCTAAATCAATATCCTTTGGATCATGTGCTGTGAAAAAATAAACACCTAAACCTGCCAATATTAATAAAGCCAAACCTATAATTAAATTTTTCATATTACTTCTATTATAGCACAATAGTCTGCAAGTCTAATTTTATTATTAAAAAACATAAAAACGGCCTTATTGTAGGCCGTTTTTATGTAATTCTTCCCCAGGGAAGTTTTTTAGATTTCTAATAACTAAATATAGAGCATTTCTCAATATTTAGTGTGTCAATTATTTAGTACCATCTAAATAATCTAGTAATTTTCCAACTTTTTCTTTTGCTCCTAAACCAAATGCTAGGGCAAGAGCTGCCACAATACCAGCAAATAGAATTTCAATTAATCTTCCTGCAATATTCAATTGATGAAGTGCAGTAAGAACAGCAAATCCAACAATGCTGTATTTTGCAAATTTACCTAGTAATTCTGGGTGGTTAATTGGCGCTTTTGATCCTTCAATTGATCTTACGATAACTTCGCTAACCAATTTTCCGGCCAAAACACCAATTATAATGATTGCAGATGCAATAAATATTTGCGGAATGTAGAAGACAATTTCTTTTATGAAGTCGCCAACCTGAGTCCAACCTAATATTTCAACAGCCGCCATTAGAAATGCTAGAACAAAAAACCATTTCACTAGTTTTCCAAAGAAAATTGCAAGTGATGGTTTTTTGAAATAACCTTCCAACGCATCAAAAAGTCCGATTTTTTCTGCGAACGCATCTACTTTTGTAATATCAATTAATTTCTTAACAATGCCTCCAATAATTGGAGCAATCATTAAGCCTAACAAAATTACAACCAATGCACCTAAAATGTCAGGTAATGTACCTACCATTTGTTGATATAATCTAAATAAAGAATCTATAACAACATCTGAAAATTTGTAAACCATATTATTTTTATTAATTAAACTAATAAACTTCTCTGCAATCACTTATATTCTAACACAATTTAATTACCTATTTCAAATTTTAAAATAATTATGAATAAAAAATGAAATTACTTGCACATTCTGTTCATTAAAATCAATTGACTTATTTTAATAAATTTAACAATATTAAGGGCATGAAAATATTAGTAGTTGAGGATGATGAATCGATCAGAAATATTTTAGAAAAAAGTCTCAAGAACGAATCGCATGTTGTTGAAACGGCCGAAAACGGAGAAAAAGCAGTCTATTTATCAAAAATTAACGAATACGATTTAATAATCTTAGATTTGGTTCTACCAAAGAAAAACGGCTTAGCAGTTTGCGAGGAATTACGTGTTTTGGAAATTTATACACCGATTTTAATGCTTAGTAGTAAAAATGATGTTTTAACAAAGGTAAAATTATTGAAAAGTGGTGCCGATGATTATTTAACTAAACCTTTTTCTTTTCAGGAATTACTAGCTCGAATCCAGGCAATCAACAGAAGACCAAAATCTATTCAGACTACGGTTTTAAAAAATGGTTCTATCCAATTAAATTCTGAAACTCACGAGGTTTATAAAAATGACAAGAAAATTTATTTAACTAAAAAAGAAATTGGTTTATTAGAATTATTAATGCAGAACCAAAATAAAGTAATTTCTCGTGGAATGATTATGGAATATGTCTGGGAAAGTGATAGCAATCCTTTTTCTAATACAATTGAAGCTCACATTTTGAGCCTTCGAAAAAAAATAGGCGACAAACGTAAAAATTTAATTTGTAGCGTACCAGGCAGAGGCTATAAAATGGCGAATTTTAAAAAAGCATTAGCTGCCCATAGACGAAAGGTTTGCAAGAATTAAAATTATGAATACTAAACAAAAACAAGTTTATTTAGACGACGAAATAAAAAACCTGGTGCAAGTTGGAAAAATTTCTTGCAATCTGTTACATGACTTCATCTCTCCTTTTACGGCTCTCGATTTATACCTAGATAACATAAACGATAAAGACCTAAAGAAAATGTTTTTACCTTTAATTGAAAACAGCAACAATATCCGAAATTTTATTAAATTAGTTCAAGACACAATAGAAGATCCGCACGCAATTACAAAATTTGATTTGATAGAAGCAATTAATACTGCAATTGTTTTAGGAAAAAATAAAGCTTTACAAAATAATGTCTCGGTTGTTTTCGCTAAAAGTGTTCACAACATTAAAATTAAATGTAGGAAACTGGCAATTTATCAAATAGTTATGAATTTAACCGGTAATGCAGTCGATGCCTTAATTGATAAAAAGGGACCGAGGAAAATTACTATTTCATTATCTGAAAACCAAAAAGGATTGAGACTAACGATCAAGGATAACGGTTCTGGAATAAGTGCAGTAAATTTAAAGAAAATTTTTACTAAAAAATTTACTACCAAAAAACATGGGCTTGGAATTGGTTTATACACTATCAGAAAAATAGTCGAAGAAGAATGGAATAGTAAAATTATTGTGAAAAGCCAACCAAAAATTGGGTCAACTTTTCATATTTATATTCCAAATGAAATTTTAATTATAAATAGGTAATTAAAAATTAAAACATACGAGAAAAAATTAATAATAAAACATCACAATAAATTATTTAGGGATTAATTTTTAAATTTTAATTTTATATTTGGAATCAATAATTTTTACCTTGTCTAGATTAATTCTATTTAAGGGTTCAAATGATGCTGTTTTAGAATTATAAAAAACTTCTGATTTATTCCCTTTTTCATCCTCGACAATATCACTCTCGTAAATTTCCCTACCCCAGGCGTCCTCAACTCCTGTGTATTGAAATATTTCAAGATTAGGATCACGATAACTAATTTCCTCTCTTTCGTCTTCGTAAATATCTACAGGTTTAATAAAAATTAAGCCACCGTCCTTACCTTTTGTTCCGTATAACAATTCTTGTCTTTCCTTGTGCCAGGCTTTAAATTTTAAAGTTTTCATATCTTAATATAATTTATTTTAGAATATTATAATAACAAATAATCATAATGGTGGAAAATAAACAACTAAAGTTAAAAAATAAATTATGGAGGTCTTATTAATAGAGAAATTGATTAACTGTAATTTTTTATAAAAGAAAACCAGCCTTTCGAAGAAAAGCTGGTTTAAATTAATGATTAGAATTCATATTGATCTGCCTCTTCATAGAGGTCAAATAATAGAAATACAACCAATACGGAGTAAACAAACAATATCACTCCACTTAGTGAGAGCGAAATAAATATCTCTCTCTTGCTAGCGACCAAAATCAACAAGGCATTAATCGCAGATACTAAACCAATGAAAGGTTTAGAGATGAAGAAATTGTAGCCCTTCTCCAAGAAGTCAGCGAATTTCCCATTCTGCCCGAAAAAACATATGATTAAAAATAGTAGGCAGGGCACATGCAGTGCCAACGATATTGCCAGAATAATTCTGGTTACTTCAGCTGGTGCGATGTAGTTGAAATTCAGCAATTCACAGAATACAAAGTCCCACATTCGGTACCTCCTTGTTTTTGGGTTCCCCCGTTATTAAAAAATACAATCCAAAATAGATACTATAGATTATCAATTAATTGTCAAATTATTCCCTAAAAGCTTTTGGGATAAAATACAAGGCTGTCACAATGAACAATGTCCACCACAACCATAGAAGACTCACTAAATAATCATAAAAATAAAGAGCAACAATCATTCCGAAAGATAGTAAGCAGATTTTTAATAAACTAACTTCCCACCACTTGAAAGTCCAATTTCTAAATATTTTCATATTTTTTATATTATCGCTAATAATATTTATTATAACACTTAATTTAAATAAATTTTGAAGAATTTTAATTATGCAAAAAAGAAAAAACGCCGCGCTTTTTATAGCGCGGCGTTTTAGGAAGCTAATCAAAGATCAGTCTCCGATAGGTTTATCATCCTTTCCCTCCACCAAACGTAACCTCGAAGGTTTTGTTGTAGAGGTTTTTGTAAACAGGGTCAGTAAACACCAAAATAAAATTCTGATGTCCATCCGCGTTCACGTTAAAGTAAATTTGCATCCAGGGCTGATTGCCTTCTGAATTCAAAAGTACAGTTTCGCCAACTCGAACTAATTGCCCTTGGTCGTCAGTAGCAAAGACTGTGACGCTGACCTGACTGAGCCTGGTAATCCAGGCAGAAAGATAGCTGTTCACTGAATCCTGTCTACGAATAATTGAAAAAACTTTCGCCTTTTCAATTTCACCAGATACCAATGTTGTCTCACCCTTCTCGGCAGTTAAGCCCTTGAAAGTAATTTCATATTGTTCCTGACTTAGATCTACGACTTCAACATCTGATGGCAAATTAAAACCAAGTGAAAAATCTTTAACTTCCGTTTCGGGAATGTCTGGATTACCACTCACATCAATAATGCCGGACGCCACAATCTGGCTATTATACCAAATTGCATAAGTCTGATCATTCATAGTTGGATCAAGATAAACCCAATATCCACCAGCTTCCCAATCATACTGATACATCCCGTGACCATTGATGGTCAGATATGTATCATTAACCGGGATGCCGTTCGGATTTTCGGGCTTCAGTAGAAACCTCTGGAGATTAACCCAAAGATCAATATTGAATCGATGGCCTGGTTCAGGTGATGAGACATAATCAAAACCGTCACAAATATCATTGCCGGTCTTATCATACCCATACACACCAAGCCAAGCGTTCACAATCTCACCTTTAATTGGTCTTGGGAGTGATTGAACTGGTGGATCATCCTCATCGAGAATGATATCACCGTCAATTTCAATCCTGATAATGTTTCCGTCTGGTTCCATCCAGGCGTTAACCTCATTGAACTGCGCGAGGCCGTCCACGAGCATATCAATACCCATCCGGATTTGATACAAAACAACAGGGTTGGAATTCAGATGTTTTCCCACCAAAACGGCATCCTGTTGTGACTTAGCTAAAGCAGGGCCTGTGATGCCAACGACAACCATAACCAATGTGACCAAAATCATAACCTTCTTCATTTATTCTTTCCTTTTCTTTGTTATTTTTGAAAACCAAACCATTCGAGTTATTCTGATATTTTTAGTCCGTAGCCACCATCAAAAGTGAAGTTGTGACTTCGAGCTTTGTTTTCAGTTACTGAATTAACAGCCCCTGATGAAACCTGCAAGGCAAGCCCATCTCTTTCTTTCGTCTTCTTTGTTTCCTTTCTGTTTTCCGAAACTTCTTCAATGAAGTTTCCGTTTGGTATTGGGTCAGCATTCGCACCCGATTGAAAATATTTCCCGGCTATAAAACCAAGAAATACCACGACTATTAATATAATCATGGCCACTGTGTTTTTCTGTGATGACATCTTTCCTCCCTTTTGTTAAGTTTAAGATAAACCTATATTTCAAGGTACTTCAGGAATAAAGATAGCACATAAATTAGTACTTGTCAATTAATGTAATATTGTAGAAAGCTATTAAAATAACTCCATTTTTATAAAAATCAGCCCGCTATGTCGTAAGACATAGCGGGCATAATAGATTTTTCAACACTCTTTTTATCGGAAATCAGGAGCAACAAGAGTCATATCTTTCGCCTGACAATCAATTACCCAGGCCTGACCTTGTTTTATCCCGAATCCAGAAAAATGAACTTCACCAAACTCACGCATTGCAAAATAAAGAGGAAAGTTCTCTCCATATTCCAGGTGCGTCACAAGAATCACAACATCAGCACTATCCTTGTGTGTACACACAAGTTCAAGTACTTTTTGATGGTCTTCTTTATGTTCGCAATCTGAATGCAGAAATTCACAAAGTTGATTTTTTACACCAAAAATTTTACCGAGAATCTCTGCGCTTTGATGCGCACGTTCAGCTGTCGATGTGAAAATCATGATACTATCGCCGGAAATAATATTTCCGAGTTGTTCTCCTAACAATCTGATTTGTTGTTTACCAATATCATTCAGACCTTCGCTAGGGCCATAAGCACCATGCCTCACGATTACCAATTTTTTCATTTTTCATCCTTTCAATGTACTTGCAGTTATTTTTCCGCAATTTTGTTTACAGTCACTTCTCATTCTAAACAATAGATTACAATAATATATTTATACTGTCAAGTTTAAGTATTATTAAATAAAAGCTCCTAGAATTATTGAAATGATCGAATTTACAACAAACTAAACATAAATTCAATCCACCCACTTCTGTTTTTTAATAAATAATGTATACTATTTCACATGGCAAAAAGAGCAACAGGAATCGAGAAAGGAAAAACTTCTCGATCACACAAAACAAAGAAAAGACTAGCTATCAAAAAAGAAATGCTAGCCGCAAAAGCAAGTAAAAGACGAGTTTCTAAAAAGAAATAATTTTTATCTTGATTTATTAATTAAATAAGGCCCACTAATTGTAATTAGGGGGTTTTATTTGTTTTTGCTCAGGAAATCACTGCGAGCCATCAAATTACAGATCACAGTGACCTTCTAGTCAATTTTGCTGTAAATATTTTATGATAAAATGGCTTTAAATAAGAAAGTAACATAAATAAAAAGATATTAAAAATTGTCTTTTGAAAGCTGTGATTTTATCCCAGAGAGGAGCTGTGAAATTTCACTTTGAAGTTAATTTGAAATTAAGTGAAAAAGAATTAAAAGAAAAGTTTAAAAAAGTTAAAGATCAGGATATTACAGATTTGAAATTTTTAACGAGAGAAGAATATGTTAATTGGATGAGTTGGTGTGGGAGTGAGACTGTGGAGATTTTGGTGGGGGTGGTTAAGGTATCATTAGTGATACAAAAAAAGTCCACACTTTCGTGTAGACTTTTTTTGTATCGTGTGAGCCCTCTCGAACAACGATAAATGTAGAGTTCGAATCTATAAATTACAAATTGCAAAGTTCAAGCAATTCAAGTAGTTTTGGATTTGAAATATTACTTTTGTCTAAATGTTTCAATCTTAAATTATCATCTATATCATCACTGTTTGAAGGAAGAATTAGTATATTTCCTGGACACACAAATTTCCCTAAGACAACTTTCATTCCATTTTGATTAAATTTTTCATTTAGTTCATCAATAGGAGTCGCAAAACCAGGCATCTCCTCCTCTTCAGTCTTTAAAGTTTGGTAGCTTGTATGGTTTATTCCTGGAAAAGGAAAGCTTTCCACAGATTCAGATAGTTCGATTGCTAATTCATTAATTCTTTTTGCTTTAATTTCCTCTTCTGATTCCCCTGATGGCATTGATATATTTTCTTTCATACAATAATTATATCATATTTCTTTTTTACCTATTAATTTTAACAAAAGAAAGCAACACTTTGTGAGAATCTGTGTCCACTTTTTGGGGTACAGATCAGTGTGACCCTACAGGGAATCGGTCACAGGTTCTCGCTTTGCTCGACCTGCAACCCCGACTTCCCTCGCTTTGCTCAGTCCGTCTTTCGATCCTTGCCCCGGCAATCACGAGCGACACAAAAATAGCCCATGCTGACGCATGAGCTATTTTTGGTCGTGTGACCCTACAGGGAATCGAACCCTGATTTCAGCCTTGAAAAGGCCGCGTCCTAACCGTTAGACGATAGGGCCAAATTTTTTAATTTGGTGACTTTTTAAAAGTATAAAAATTCAAATTTGAATCTCTATAACCAAATATAATAACAACTTATTACGAAAATGCAATAGTTGATTAGCTGGATATCTTTTTATTTTAAAAAGTGATAAAATCTGCATAAAAGATAACAAATAAAAAATATATGGAAAAATACTGTTACTATAATAATAAAATTGTTGAGGCTAACAAACAAGGTTTACCGCTTGATGATATTGGAATTTTGCGAGGTGTAGCAGTTTTTGAATATTTTAGAACCTATAATCAAGTCCCCTTCCGGCTTGAGGAAAATTATCGAAGATTAAAAAATTCTGCCAAAACTGTTGGCTTGAAAGTAACAATTACTTTGTCGGAATTGGAAAAGGTACTGCAGGCTTTGATCAAAAAAAATAAAGTCAAAGAATGTGCCTTTCGAATAATTTTGACTGGCGGAAAAAGTGCCGACCATATCACCCCTGAAGGCAAAAGTAATTTCTATATTTTAGTTGAAAAAACTCCGAAGACGAACCCGGACTTACAGAAAACTGGTGGCAAATTGATTACTCACGAATATATGCGTCAATATCCTGAAGCTAAAACTAG
>CAZKXE010000015.1:0-9048 GCA_964556855.1 uncultured Candidatus Saccharibacteria bacterium | reverse complement strand
GGATTTTACCAGAAGGTGATCGCGGATTTACTCTGGAGTCATTTGGTTTTCATGGAGAGTCGATGGAAAAAGATCATAACGCAATAAAGCAGAAAACTGGCTTGATTCTAACTACTGGTCCAACAGGTTCCGGAAAAACTACTACATTATATACACTTATCGATCTTTTAAATGAGCCAGATATAAATATTTCAACTATAGAAGACCCAATTGAATATCAAATGAAAAGAGTTAACCAAACCCAGGTTAACAATGAAATCGGTTTTACTTTTTCAAGAGGATTAAGATCACTAGTAAGGCAGGACCCTGATGTAATAATGGTTGGAGAAATTAGAGATAGCGAAACAGCCGCATTGGCAATCAATTCCGCATTGACAGGTCATCTAGTTTTATCAACCCTTCATACAAATTCTGCAGGAGGAACAATTTCTAGGTTAGTTGATATGGGTGCTCAATCATTTTTACTTGTATCAACATTAAAAGTTATTATCGGACAACGTCTAGTGCGCCGATTAAAGAATAAAGAAAGATATTTTTTGAAGAAAACAGCATTAAAAGAATTAGCTAAAAAGGCTGATTTAGATAAGGTATTAAAAACATTGATAGATGAAGATATTCTTGAACCGGGAACTACATGGGATCAGGTGCCTTTTTATAGAGCAGTTAGTAATGAGAAAGGAAATGGATATTTTGGAAGAATTGGAATTCAAGAAGTTTTAAATATAACTGAAACAATTAAGAATTTAATTACAGAAGGAGCAACTACAGAAAAAGTTCAAGAACAAGCTAGAAAAGAGGGGATGCTAACAATGCTAGAAGACGGAATATATAAAGCAGTATGTGGTGAAACTACTATAGAAGAAGTATTCAGGGTTATTTCAGAATAATTTTATGCCAAATAAAGAAATTCAATTTTATTATAAAGCTTTAGACACAGAAGGCTTAGTTAAGACCGGTTATCAACTGGCAGTGGACGATTTTGATTTGTTGCATAAATTAAAGGTTGAAAAACTAGTTTTATTATCGGCTCGTCCTGTCGTTAAATTTTCCCTTAGAAATTTAATAGTAAAATTATCTAATTTCGGCACCGTTTCAGAAAAAGAGAAATTAATTTTCATAAAAAATTTAGGATCAATGCTTGGTTCGGGATTATCTCTGATTAGGACTATTAAAGTCTTAAAAAAACAAAATCAGAATAAAAAATTTAAAATAATTTTAAAAAATATAGAAGCAGATTTAGAAAAAGGCCAACAACTTTCAAAAGCGTTATCTATTTTTCCAAAGGTTTTCCCTAAAATTGTGATATCTATGATTGCTTCTGGAGAAGAAATTGGGAATCTTTCAAAAGCGCTAGAGACTGTCGGGGATCAGATGGAGAAAAATTATCTTTTAAAAAAGAAAATTCAAGGAGCTATGATTTATCCAGCTGTCATTATTCTAGCCATGATTGGCATAGGTATTTTGATGTTAGTTTATGTGGTACCGGTGCTGGTTTTTTCATTTCAGGAATTACAAATCGAATTACCTTTTATAACCATGCTTATAATTAAGCTCTCTGATTTTATAAATAATAATTTATTGTTAGTTTTAAGTAGTTTGGGTTCGATCATATTAATTTTTTACCTTTTCTTTAGAAGTATTACAGGAAGAAAAATTTTAGATTGGATTTTAATAAAAATCCCTGGATTTTCTGGTTTAGTCAAAGAAATTTATTCAGCTAGAACAGCTAGGACATTGTCGTCTTTGATTTCTGCTGGTATTTCTATGAACCACGCACTTGATATAACTAAAGAAGTTATTGGTAATACTTACTATAAAAAAGTACTAGAGGAAGCAAGATTAAATGTTGAGGTTGGAAAACCAGTTTCTAGTGTTTTTAGTAAATATGAAAATCTTTACCCTTTATATATTTCAGAAATGATGACTGTTGGAGAGGAGACAGGTGAATTTGGTAAAATGCTATTAAAAGTTGCCGTCTTCTATGAGAAGGAAATTGAGCAAAAAACTAAAAATATAGCAGTTTTAGTAGAACCAATTATGATGGTAATTGTTGGAACTATGGTAGGTATCTTTGCTTATTCAATGATTGCTCCAATGTACAGCTTGGTAGAAAATATTTAATTTGATATAATTTAGAGATGTCAGTAATATTTGAAGAAGATCAAAATTATAAACCGCAGAATTTTAATTCCGCTAATAATGGATGGATGGTTAAATTATTAATAGATAAGGGTATTGCCCCTTCAGAAAAGGTGGCTAACATTATATTACTAGTTATTGCTGGTATATTTATTGCTATCACAATTTGGCTATTGAAACCTAGTAGCCCATCAAATAATAATGCTACTGTTCCAGAGAATGTTCCAATCAGGTCAGGATTTCAGGATTTACCTCGTGAAATTCAATAATTTTGAATCTAAAAGAAAAACAATTACAAATTGGAAAAATAAAAAAGGCTATTTTGCGTTTGAAAAATAGTCCTTTTTATAAAGAGAGAATAAAGAATAATTATATACCTGTTGTAGGAGAAGGTAGTTTAAATGCAAAGATAATTTTTATTGGTGAAGCCCCTGGTAAAAACGAAGCTATGAGTGGAAAACCTTTTTGTGGAATGAGCGGAAAAGTTTTGGACCGGTTGTTAGATTCGATAAATCTAGATAGGGAAGATATTTATATTACGAATATTGTTAATGATCGACCGCCGAAAAATAGAGATCCAAAACCTAAAGAAATTGAAATGTACTCTAAATTTCTAGATCGGCAGATAGGAATTATCCAACCAAAGATTATTGCGACCCTCGGAAGATTTTCTGCTGAATACATAATGAATCGTTTCAATATCGGTGACAAATTTGAGGAAATTAGTAAGTTACATGGCAAGTCATTCAAAATAAATTTAAATAAAGACAAAAAAAGAGGGAAGAAAATTATTATAATTCCACTATTTCACCCCGCTGTTGCTATTTATAATCGAAAAAGACTGCCAGAACTTAAAAAAGATTTTAAGAAAATGGGAAATATTTTATCCAAGATCTAAATATTCTTTGACCAAAAATAATGGTATAATTTAAATAATGAAAAAAAGTTTTAAAAATAAATATCTCGTAGTAGCAAACTGGAAGGATTCAATTGAAAGTTTTGGAGATGCAAAGAAGGATTTTGATTTAGTTAAAAAGATTAAATTTAATATTAAGAAAGCTGAATTAGTTATTTGCCCCCCAGTCGTTTTCTTGTCAGAACTCGCTAGGAATTACCGGGGAAAAAACATTGTATTTGGTTCACAAAATATTAGTATTACTAATAAAAAACCTTGTACTGGAGAAGTTTCAGTTGCAGAGCTCAAAAACTTAGACGTAGAATATGTAATTATTGGGCACAGTGAAAGGAGGTCATTAGGTGAAAGTAACGAAATTATTTCTAAAAAAATAGCAGTGTCTATTGATAACAAGTTAACTCCAATTCTATGTGTAGGTGAAATTGTCAGAGATAAATATGGAGAGTATTTAAAAGATGTTGAAAGACAGTTAATAGAGGGGCTATCAGAAATAAATAAGAAGGATTTAAATAAAGTAATTGTTGCTTACGAACCGGTTTTTGCAATAGGGAAAGGTCATAAGTCATTAACAACTTATGAAATTCATCAAATGGTAATTTTCATTAAAAAAATATTAGTTTCAAGATTTAACAAAAAGGTTGCAATGGAGGTACCAATTATTTACGGCGGGTCAGTGGATGAGGAAAATAGCTCAGATATTTTAAGTGAATCAGAAGTTCAGGGTATTCTAATAGGGAGAGCTGGTACTAACCCTTATTCTTTAAAGGAAATTATTCGTCAAATTAAATAGGTTCGTAGACTACTTTTATATTTAAAATATACCTTGATTTCCTAATGTTAAATTAGAGTTGGTTAATAATAAATAATTAGCCCTTCTTAATTTCAACCAAAATCTTTTCCGCGGTTTCGGAAGCTTCTCCTTCATCGTACTGGTAATTTTTAGGCCAATTATCGTTTTCAAATCTAGGAATTATATGAATGTGAGCATGAAAAACAACTTGGCCTGCAGCCTTTCCGTTATTCATAGAAATTTTAATACCGTCTGCGGCTAAGGCCGTTTTAATTTTTTGACTTAAAAATTGAACTGCATTAATTAATTCGTTTAAATCTGGTTTCGGAATTTCAAAAATATTTTCGAATGGTTTTTTAGGCACAACTAGAGTATGGCCTGGGTTATGAGGACTGATATCAAGAAAGGCAAAAACAAATTCATTTTCGTAGATTTTATTGCAAGGAATTTCTCCATTAATAATTTTTTCAAAAATAGTCTTTTCGTTTTCTGTTTTGTTCATAATTTTCATTGTTAAATTATTTAATAAATAACCTAATAGGTTTTATATAGTTAATGATATCTTAATTATTGCGAAAATTCATAAAAAGTCTAGTTGTGCTTATATGCTATAATAAAATATAATATGGAGTTGGCCTTTTAAGAAGTTTAAGGTAATTTAAATACCGTGTTAAATTAAGGTTAATTATGGATATGAAAAAAATTGATATTTTGCCAGAATTAAATACTGTAGACAGGAAAAAATTAGATAAATTCGATGATTTTTTAGCGAAGCTCATGTTTTATAGAGGTGTAAAAAATAATGATGAGGCTCGGGTTTTTTTGAATTCGGATTATGAGTCAGGAATCCATGATCCTTTTTTAATGAAGGATTTAGAAAAATCAGTTGGAAAAATACTAGAAGCTATTAAAGAAAATAAAAAAATCTGCATTTTTAGTGATTATGATGCCGACGGGGTCCCCGGGGCGGTTGTCATTAACGACTTTTTCAAAAAAATTGGATTCGAAAATTTCTTTGTTTATATACCGCATAGAAATTTGGAGGGATTTGGTCTGAATAATATTGCTATTGAGGAGATCAAGAATAAAGAGGCTAATTTAATAATTACTATAGACTGTGGGGTGGCGGACATTGATCAAGTAAATTTGATAAATAAACTTGGGATGGAAGTCATTATTACAGATCACCATGAAATTGCTCATGGGATGCCGGATGCTTTTGCTGTTGTCGACCCAAAAAGACCAGACTGTAATTATCCATTTAAGGAATTATGTGGTTCGGGGGTAATATTTAAGGTTATTCAGGGCTTAATAAAAAGAGGAGATTTTCATAAAAAAAATAACCTGCCGATTGGCTTTGAAAAGTGGTTATTAGACATGGTCGGTCTCGCAACACTTTCTGATATGGTGCCTTTGGTTGATGAGAATAGAATTTTTGCTAAATATGGACTAGTTGTTCTGAGAAAAAGTTCAAGACCTGGATTGTTAGAAATTTTTAAAAAAAATCGGATTCTTGCAAGCAACTTAACAGAAGAAGATGTTGTTTTTGGCCTAACTCCAAAAATTAATGCTGCATCTAGAATGGGGCACCCCGATGAAGCTTTTAAAATGTTGTCCACAACAGATGAGACCGAAGCCATAGAAACTGTTAAATACCTAGAAACCATAAATCAAGAAAGGAAAGGGGTAGTAGCGGGTATGGTTAAGCAGATTAATAAACATATTAAAGAAGAATTACAAACAAATGAAGAGTTACAGAATAAAATTATTGTAAAAGGCGATATTAAATGGTCTCCATCCCTGTTAGGTTTAGCTGCTAGTTCAATTGCAGAAAAGTATAACTGCCCGGTTTTTCTATGGGGTCGTGGGGAGGGATCTGAATTGAAAGGATCATGCCGTGGGGATGGGTTAGCTAGTGTGGTTTCAATAATGGAAAATATAGAGGAAGGAATTTTAGCTACCTATGGTGGGCATGTAATGGCAGGCGGGTTTGTACTAAATTATGACAAGGTAGATTTTTTGGAAGAGGCTCTATTAAAATCATATGAAAAAATTGCTAACCAAATTAATGATGACCTGCAAAAAAAGATTGATTATGAGTTGAAATTATCCGAAGTCAATTGGAAATTGTATGATGAAGTTAAGAAATTAGCACCCTTTGGAGTAGGTAATCCTAAACCACTTTTTTTGTTTAAGAATTTAAAAATTGCAGAAATTGTTTGGTTCGGAAAAACAAATAATCATATAAAAATCTATTTCGAGGTAGAGTCAGTTAATCAAAATCCTGAAATAAAAAGGGTGGATTCCGAGGTTAAAATTTATCCTAAAAAATCAAATATTTATTTACTTAAATTTTTTGCAGATAATGATGAAAAAATCTCTAAGCTCAAAATTGGAGACAGAATCAGTTTTTGCGGTAATCTTGAGAAATCAAATTTTGCAGGAAATATTGAATTAAGGATTAATTTAAACGAAATTTTTTAAATTAAATTCATTATTGAAATATCAAGAATTTTGAAAAAAAGTACGTTTGTATCACGATATGTTTTTTTAACTATGCTATAATTTTTCCATGAATTTTAAAAATATAATTTACACAGATGGTTCTTCAAGCGGAAATCCTGGTCCAGGAGGATGGGGAGCTGTTGTGCGGCAAAATGATTTAATAATCGAAGTTGGAGGAGGTGAGGAAGAAACTACTAACAATAGAATGGAAATGACTGCTGCCATCGAGGCTCTGAAGGTAATTCAAAATAATAACGAAACTATTATATATACTGATTCCCAATATCTGATTAATGGAATAACAAAATGGGTTTTTGGTTGGCAAAAAAATAATTGGCAAACTAAAGAAAAAAAGGATGTCTTGAATAAAGATTTATGGCTTCAACTAACAGAACTAGTACAAGGTAAGAAAATTCAATGGGTTGCTGTAAAAGGTCATTCAAGTATCGCTTTAAATAATAGAGTTGATGAAATAGCCGTCAATTTTTCAAAAGATTTTAAAAATGCACATATAAATTTATTTAATGGAGACGTGATTAACTATCCTTTTGAAGTACTGGAGTTAAAAGCAGAAGAAATTGATAAGGCGAAAAAAGACGGAGCAAAAAATAGCAGTTCAAAAAACCAAAAAGCCTATTCTTATTTAAGTATGGTTGAAGGAAAAATTGAGAAGCATACTACCTGGCCTGAATGTAAGTCCCGTGTAGACGGTCAAACTGGCGCACGTTTTCGAAAAGCAGTCAGTAAAGAACATGAAGAAGAGATTAGAAAAGAATGGGAGTCCTAGTATTTAAATATAGACAACTAGATCCTAGTAATACAAATTATTTGAATAAACAAAAATCACTCGAGAGAGTGATTTTTGTTTTAGAATATTATGGTTACTTAACCTACTAAAAACTTTCAAAACCTACTCAAAAATAGCTAAAGTGATAATTTCTGGTTTGAAAATTAATAGAACCCCAATGATTAGCATAATTATTCCCCCTACAATTTTAGTGAACTTACTGTATTTTGTTGTTAGTCCTGTTATCTCTAGTGTTTTCATTGCTATGATAAATACAATTAAATCATCAATCATAAATATAACAATGTACAAAATAATATATCCGGCATGTTCCCACATACTCAAGTTATTTAACGATAGGATTTGAGTGAACATCAAAGGAAGACCTGCAGAACATAAAAGTTCTACTAGATTAACAGAAAATGCCAATGTCACTATTCCAATTGAAGCCAAAATCAAACTATTCTCTGAAACAACTTTCTTCATCTTGTCTAATATTTTCAATTTTTGACTCTCGTTACCTATTTTACAACCCGGCTTGAAGTTAATTCCTTCGTATAAATTGTAACCACCACCAATAATTGAAACTAATCCAATACCAACCCTAACAAAAAATATTGCTCCTAGTAAAAGAGTAAAGGCAAGCCACATAGTCATAAATCCTGCGTAGACTAAACCTGAAGTTATAATGAAGAGCCAACCCAAATACCACCTCCTTTTTTTGTTTTCCATTCCAAGCAATAAGGTAATAAGAAATAATAAAACCCACATTGCACAAGGGTTAAAACCGTCAATAAAACCTATAACAATAGTTAGTAAAGGAAGAGAAACTGTTTTTGCTGTGATGTTACCAAGTAGTGGAATATTAAAATTTCTATCTTCTTGCTCGTTGTCCGGGTTGATATTATCTGGATCATTAGTGTTTGTACCAAGAATTTCAGATATTGATACCGGGATTAGTTCGGATGTTCCTGTTTCCTCATTAAAAACAACTTGTTCTATTCCTGCTTCTGATAAATCAGAAGAATCAAGAACTATGTCTTTACAAACATTATCCAAACAATTTTTTAATTCTTTCTCGATAATAGGTCCAACATTTTCCCTTGAAAACCCTGTTAGGTGTTTTTCTCCAATGACTGTGAATGGGACACCACCAAAGTTAATGTCGAATCTTCTTAAAACATTTGTTAATACTTTGATATTTTCTCTAGGCGTAATTTCTAATAAGTAAAAATTAACTTCTGGGTATTCAGATTTTATATCTTTTAGAAATTGAATTTCCTGCTTACAATAGCCACAGCTAAGACTATGGAACAAGTATAGATTTTGTTCTGGAATTTCTAGATTTAGTTCGGTAGGATTTTCTAGATCTGAAGCGGACGTTGTTGTTTGAGGATTCAAAATATCATCACTAGCAAATGCGTGTGAAAAGTTGAAAGCAAAAAACAATGCAATAAAAACGATTTTTAATATCTTATTCATAATATGTATTAATTTATTAATAAATCTACTCTGTAGATAAGGAATTTTAATATTGATTATAATCAATAACGAGATGTTTTTTGATAAATCAAATTACCTATTATTATAGCAATTTTTTATTTAAAACCAATATTGCACATTTTTAATAAATAAGATGAAGATATTTTTAATAAAAGTTAAATTCTTGATGATTTTTAATTTTAAAAAAATAATTTTGAATTTTATAATAAAAAAAATGGATATTTAAATTGGAAATTCTCAAAAAAAAACTAAAATCAAATTTTATATTTATTTCGACAATTAATTTTATTATCGGTGCTATTTTAGGCTGGAAATATTCACTAAGCCTCTTTAATCTGATTATAATTACTTTGGTTTTATTTTTAATAGTGTGGATATTGAAAATAATACTTGAAAAAATACAGCTTA
>CAZKXE010000014.1:0-9414 GCA_964556855.1 uncultured Candidatus Saccharibacteria bacterium | reverse complement strand
TGTCTTGAATACTAAAGGCGATGTTATTGGGGTTCATGATGGTGCAGAACTTTATACAATTGGTGAAAGGCACGGCTTCACTATTTTTAATAATATGAATTTAAAAGATAGTAATTATGTCATATCCAAAGATATGGCTAATAACACTATAACAGTAGCCGAAAATATAATAAAAAGTAACGAGTCTAAAATTTCGAAAATTACTCTTAATAAAGTATCTTTTGTTAGAGATACGTTTTATGAATTAGTTAAAAAAGACGAGTTGGTAATTAAATTTATGATTAGATATCGAGGTATATTGCATAATGGAACTCTATTATTTAGTGGTGGGAAATATATTATTTCTAGCAAGGAACCAATTGAAAGAGTGGCAAATGGTCAGTCGATTGTTATTTATCAAAATAAAGAGTGTTTAGGTGGTGGAATTGTTGAAAATCTAGCATAATTTGTATGCTATAATTTTATTATGAATAAAAAATATTTTGCGTTGTTTATACTTATTTTAGTAGCAATTTTTTTATTAATTAATTACACCGTATTAAATAAAGATTTTACGAACCAAAATAATGAAGGTGTAACGAGAGAAGAATTAATAAAAGAAGAAGAAAATAAACCAAGACAGACCGTTGATGTAAAATATCAATACAAAGACGACATGCATGTTTTTGTTGGTGAAATTGATTTACCAACTCCTTGTCATTCTCTAAAAAATAAAATTACCAATAATGGTGATATAACAGAAGTTTTCCTAAGCATAGTTAATGACGGCGAAGTATGTGCACAAGTAATTTCTACTGAATCATATGTTATTAACATACCAGCCAAAAGAGATCAAACAATAATATTTTATCTAGATAATGAAATTGTAAATTTAGATATCTTCGAAATTCCAGAAGATCAAGATATCTACGAAGCGACTATTTTTAAAAAAGGATAACCATGCAAATTTTAAAAGGAACAGGAGAATACGAAGAATTCAACCCGGAAAAATTAAAGGAGTCTTTATTAAGAGTAAGCACTTCACTCTTAACAGCTAAGGATGTAGTTTCCAAAGTAAGGCCTCGAATTAAAGATGGTATGACTACTGATTATATTTATAAAATTGCTTTTGAAATCCTAAATAAAAAAGAGAAAAGAAGTGCCATGAGGTATTCAATCAAAAGGTCAATTTTAGAATTAGGACCGACCGGTTTTCCGTTTGAAAAATTCATAGCAGAAATATTTAAGAAAAAAGGGTATCGCACTGAAACAGGAATAACACTACCTGGCTCATGCGTTAGTCACGAAATAGATGTGTTAGCATATGATGAGGAAGATTTAATTCTTGTTGAAGTAAAATTTCATAATGCCTTACATTTAAAATCCGATACAAAAACAGCTTTATATGTTAAGGCTAGATGGGATGATTTGAAGGAAAAGGAAATAATTACAGAGAATAATAGACATAGAAAGCCAAATAGATTTGTTTTAATAACGAATACTAAATTTACAAATAATTCAGAAAAATATGGAAAATGTGTAGGGCTAGGAATGATTTCCTGGGGATATCCTAAAAAGGGAAATCTTTATGATTTGGTTCTTGAAACGAAATTACACCCTATAACTATTATTAATTCGCTATCTAATTATGAAAAGGAGCTGTTAATTAAAAATGACATCATTACTGCCAACCAAATTATAGAAACCCCCTTTAGACTTAAGGAAATAGGTTTTAATAAAAATAAAATTCAGAAAATTTTAAACGAAGCTAAAATAGTTTGCGAATTAATATAAAATTGGTTAAATTATACCCATGTCAAAAAAATTAGATATTAATGATATAAGAAAAATGTTCCTTGATTTTTTTAAATCCAGAGAACACGCTATTTTAGAATCTGCTTCACTGGTAACGAGCGACGAAAAAGGCGTTACTGATTCTACACTTTTTAACACAGCGGGTGTGCAGCCCTTGATACCATATTTATTAGGTGAGACTCACCCTGATGGAAAAAAACTTGCCAGTTCACAAAAATGTATAAGAACTATTGATATTGACGAGGTGGGTGATAATACTCATTTAACTTTTTTTGAAATGCTTGGGAATTGGTCATTAGGAGACTATTTTAAAGAAGAATCTATTCAGTGGAGCTATGAGTTTCTTACTGATGGTAATACTGGCTTAAATTTAGACCCAAAAAGAATTTACGTGACCGTATTTGCAGGTAACAGTGAATCGCCAAAGGATTTAGATGCTTACAATGAATGGAGAAAATATTTACCTGATAATCATATCTTCTTTTTGGCTGATAACTGGTGGGAGGCAGGTGAAAATGGTCCATGTGGCCCAGATACCGAAATTTTTTATGATCTAACACCTGAAGGATTAAATTTGAATGGCGTGGAGTCTTTTCTAGAAGCCGATAATAAATCTGAAGTAGTTGAGATTTGGAATAATGTCTTTATGCAGTTCAGGAAAGAAAACGGTTTTGTTGTTGGGAAATTGGATAAATCCTCTGTTGATACTGGAGCGGGTCTCGAACGGTTATCCGTTGTTGTAAATCAATTAAAAAATGTATATGAAATCAATCATTTTAAGAATATGATAGATTATCTAAAATTACAGACTAGTCAAAATTTAAATGGTGTTTCAGAGGATGAGCAAGAAAAAAAATACCGTATTATCTCTGATCATGTTAGAGCTGCTGCGTTTTTGATTTCAGATGGTGTTAAACCGGCAAATACAGACCGCGGGTATATTTTACGACGCCTTATTAGAAGATCTATTAATATTGCTCAACAACTAAAAATTGATGCTGGTGTGCTTTCTAATTTAATTGATTTTGTTGCTGAAGAATATGCATCAATCTACAAAAATATTAAATCAGATTTTATTAAAGAAATATTTAATCAGGAGGAGATAAACTTTAGAAAAACACTAGAAAAAGGTTTAAAGGAATTAAACAAAGTAGTAGTCTCTAACAATTTTATTTCTGGAGAGATTGCCTTTAATCTATTTACTACTTATGGATTTCCAATTGAATTAGTAAATGAAATTGCCTTAGAAAATAAGCTTTTGGTAGATGAGGATGGTTATAAAAAATTAATGCAACAACATCAAGACAAATCCAGAACTGCCTCCGCTGGCAAATTTAAAGGTGGCTTAGAAAAACTTGGAGAAGAAGAGATCAAATACCACACAGCTACTCATTTATTACAGCAAGCTTTGCAACAAGTTTTGGGTAAAAATGTAATGCAAAAGGGAAGTAATATAAACAACGAAAGACTGAGGTTTGATTTTAGTTATCCCGAAAAATTAACAGAGGATCAAAAAAATGAAGTTGAAAATATTGTTAATAGAATAATAGAAGAGAATCTTCCCGTAAATAAAGTTGAATTACCAAAGGAAGAAGCTATAAAATCTGGCGCAATTCATTTGTTTGATCAAAAATATCCAGATACTGTGAGTGTATATTTTGTAGGAAATTCTATTGAGGATGCTTTCTCCAAAGAATTTTGTGGCGGACCACACGTTAAAAATACCGGCGAACTTGGTAAATTTACAATTAAAAAAGAGGAGGCTAGTTCCGCTGGTGTTAGGAGGATAAAAGCCGTTTTAGATTGATAATTATAATGTATCAATTTTAGTCATCTATTTTGTATATTCTTGTTTTTCATTTTAAATAAAAGTGTTATAATTTCACAAAAGTGTTACTTAATAAAAATTATAAATGAAAAACGGAGTAAAAAATAATTCAGGAGAAAATTATCTAGTGATAGATTTACGAAGTTCAAGCATTGGTGCTGGTGTCTTTAAGAATTTTTACGGAAGAGGAACATTGCCAATAATCCTTAAAACAGCTAGGAAAAGAATTTTTCTTGAAGAAAAAGTTTCTGGAGAGAATTTTTTAAAAAAATCAAAATTAGTCTTAAAAGAAGTATTGGATGAAATTATCAATAAAAATAATGATTTTGGTAAAATAGATAAAGTTAGGGTTTTATATGCTTCTCCTTGGTACAAAACTGAAATTAAAAAAATAATTAACCACGAAGAACAAGAACATCTTCTTGATGACGAATATTTGAAAGATTTGCTTCGATTATACAAGAAACAAAAACCAGACCAAGAAAATTACTCGTTAGAAAAAAAAATAATAAATTTTAAACTTAATAACTATTGTGTAGAAAATCCAATCCACAAGAGATTTAATAAAATTGAAATTGATTTTTACGAGTCTATTTCTAATAAAGAAACCCAGGATCAAATTCAGGATTTAATTCTGAATTATGTTGATTCTAATGATATTAAGTTTAATACACATCCATTTGTTTTTTATAAAGTTTTGAAAACAAAATTTGAAAAGCTCAAAAATTATGTCATTTTTGATATAGGTGGGGAAATGTCAGAAATGATAATAGTGCGAGAAAATGAATTTCAGAATATAATCTCAATACCGTATGGTACCCATTATTTTGCAAGAGAAATAATGAGAAAATGTAATTTAAATACTGAAACTGCTTTTTCTAAAATCGAGCAAATCACAAATAATAAAAATATTAACGCAACTAAAAGTAGTGCGGATATAGTTTTCAATGAAATCAGACATTCTTGGTTGAAAATATTTAGTACGACCATTAATGATTTCAATATAAAGTCACTTCCAACCGACTTCTTGATATCGACAGAGAAAAGTACTGAGAAATTAATACTTAATTTAATTAACGACCCGAATAGTTATGTTGGATACTTAAAGATAAACCATAAACCAAGGATTTCACTTTTCAATTCAGATGAAATTACGGATTTGTGTCACTATAGAAAAGATGTAAAGAAGGATCCAATTATGTCGTTAGCAGCTAATTTTTTTGAAATTACTGAATAATGTGCAATAAGTAATTTTGATATATTTAAAAATTTGTTAAAATAATACATTATGCAAGACAATTATTTAGATGATGTTACACCGCCAGTTCACAAAAGGACAATAAGAGATATTCCAATACCTGCACATAGACAAAGAAAGCACCTAAGAAAAAAAACAGACGTTATAGTTAGAAGAAGGGTTGTGGATGAGAATGACTCGGGTATTGATATGGATAGTGAATCGAAACAGATTAGAAGAAATAGAGAGGAACATAGACCAGGATTAAATAAAATTAAATTCATCTACGGACCACTCGCGATTTTTGCTGTAATTTTAGTCATTACAGGGCTAAACATGTTCTCCAAAGCTAACGTTGAAATTTTAACCAAGACAGAGTCCTTGGCAAATTTAAATACCAATTTTAATATTAGCACAATAGAAGATCTTGATGGAGATGAAGACATTCCTTATCAAAAAATTAATTTACAAAAAACATCTTCAATGATAGTCGCTGCCTCCGGTGAAGAATTCGTAGAACAAAAAGCGTCTGGAATAATTACTATTCATAATGAGTATAGTTCAACTGCTCAGACACTTGTTGAAAAAACTCGATTCCAATCCCCAGATGGTAAAATTTATCGAATAGCCAAGAATATAACAGTTCCTGGTTATACTGGTAGTGGTGACGAAATAAAAGCAGGAATAATTGACGCGGAGGTATTTGCTGATGAAAGCGGTGAAGATTATAATTTTGATTCACTAAATACACGGTTCAATATCCCTGGTTTTGAAGGACAGGATCAGTATGATGTTTTCTATGCCCAATTAAAAAAACCTATTACAGGGGGATTTAATGGTATTAAGAAAATAGTTTCAGAGGATGATTTGAATATTGCCAAGGAAAAGCTTCAATCAGATATAAAAGAATTATTAGAGAGAGAAATAGAAAACCAGTTACCAGAAAATCTATTGGCCATCTATAATAAATCTTCATTTGAATTTGGTGAAGTCACACAGAATGATGAAGCTTCGGGTGATACTAGTCTTGAAATGTCTGGTAATTTATCTTTGGTTGCGTTTGATAAAGAAACACTTGCAGAGAAAATTGCAGAGGATCAATTAAACGATTACAGATCAGGAGAAGAAATTGAGATCACTAATTTAGATGACTTATTAATAAATTTGAATATAGATTCTGAAAGAATTAGTGTTTCCGGTGATATTAATTTTAAATGGAAGAACGATATCGAAAAGCTTAAGGAAGATTTAGCTGGAGCTAAAGAAAATTCATTGCGAGATATTTTTGGAAAGTACAGAGGAATCGTAAGTGTAAATACTAAAATATCCCCAATCTGGAAAAACGAGTTTCCTAAAAACCCAAAAAGAATATACATATCTGAGAAATAATCAGTTTGTCACGTTAATGTTTTGTTAATTACTTGACTGATTGGTATATTTTGATAGAATGTTTATTTGTTAATTTAAATAAAATTTTATAAATGAATCCAGTAAATAAAAACCAAGAAATAGCCGCAGGTATTGTTATAGAAGCGTTACCAGAGGCAATGTTCAAGGTAAAAATAGAAGATGGCGATGAAATACTTGCCTATCTTGCTGGAAAAATGAAAATACACAGAATCAAGGTTTTGGTTGGAGATAAGGTTGATATGATAATAGATCCTTATGGAGGGAAAGCCAGAATCTTTAAAAGATTATAAATTATGCAAGTTAAATCATCAGTCAAAAAGAAATGTAGAAATTGTAAAGTAATTCGTCGAAATGGACGAGTTTATATTACATGTTCTAATCCTCGTCATAAACAAAGACAAGGCTAGTTTTATTAATACTTTACAAATTGATAAATATTTGTTAATTTTATCGAATAAAAAATTAAACCATGAGAATATTAGGTGTCACATTACCAGATGAAAAAAGATTAGAAATTGCATTAACGGCTGTTTTTGGAGTAGGTCGACCAATGGCAAAAAAAATATTAGATGAAGTAGGAATCGACATTGGTAAAAAGCCTAAAGATCTTAATTCTGATGAAGAAAACAAAATTAGGATAGAAATTGAAAAACTTAAATTAGAAGGTGACTTAAGAAGAGAAGTTTCTTCAAATGTAAAAAGATTAAAGGATATTCAGTGTTATAGAGGGTCAAGACACTCAAGAAGATTACCAACAAGAGGCCAAAGGACTAAAACTAATGCGAGAACACTTAAGGGAGCTAAAAAAACTATGGGTTCTGGTAGAAGAAGTGCTGATAAAAAATAATAATTATTAATATGGGAAAGAAAAAAATTGTAAATAAAGGTTCAGACGAAAATATTAAATCAGGTTCTAGATCAAAAAAGGTTTCTAGAAGAAAGATGGATAGTGGTATTTTGTATGTACAATCAACTTTTAATAATACGAAAATTCTACTGACTGATACTAAGGGTAACGCAGTAGCTTCATCTTCCAGCGGAGCTCTTGGTTTTAGAGGTGCAAAAAAGGGTACTCCTTTTGCAGCAGCTAAGGCTGCTGAAGTACTTTCAGAGAAAGCAGAACAAATGGGCTTAAAAACAATTAAGGTCATTGTAAAAGGTGTTGGTGCAGGAAGGGAGTCATCAATCAGAGGTTTTATTAGCAAGGGTATTGATATTTCATCAATCGAAGATCAAACCCCGGTACCTTTTAACGGGCCAAAAGCACCTAAGCCACGTAGAATATAATTATTAAAAATATATGAAAATAGGACCAAAATATAAAATTGCAAGAAAATTAGGATCAGCAGTGTTCGAGAAAACTCAAACACCTAAATTCATTCTTTCTGAACAAAAAAAGAAGAAGAAATTTTCTAGACCAAAGAGCAACTATGCACTTCAATTAACTGAAAAACAAAAAGTTAAATTTACATACGCGATTACAGAAAAGCAACTTAGAAAATACATAAATGAAATAATTGATTCTAAAGACAAGAACCCAGCTGAATCCTTATTCCAAAAATTGGAAAGCAGACTAGATAGTGTAATTTTAAGATCTGGAATGTCCAAAACAAGATTCCAGGCAAAACAGGCTGCTTCACACGGTCACTTCATGATTAATGGGCACAAAGTTACTATCCCATCAATACAAATTACAGAAAAGGATGAAATAAAATTAAAGGAATCAAAAAATGAAAGTCCGTTATATCTAGAATTTAAAGATAACTTCCAGAATACTAATGTCCCAGCATGGATTTCAGTCGACCCTAAAAATAATTCTATCAAATTACAATCTGCTCCAAAATACAACCCAATTGAAACTCACTTTGATTTATTGTCAGTAATTCAATTCTTTAAAAGATAATTTAGAATTGGTACTTAATAAATTTTTTTTAGATACTATACTTGTCACTTATTAAAAATACATGTATAATATTTAAAACAAGTTAGGGAAACATTATTAATTAATCAGTAAAATCCAAAAGGTATGTTAGATAAAAATATTGCTTTACCATCAAAGCCAAAAGTTATTTCTGAGGAAGAAAATAAAGGTATTTATCAAATTGACGGCTTTTATCCTGGATATGGACACACAATTGGTAATTCTTTAAGAAGAATTATGCTTTCGTCATTACCTGGTGCAGCTATAACCCAAATTAAAATTGAGGGTGTTGGTCATGAATTTTCAACATTAAGTGGTGTAAAAGAAGATGTCATATCTATTATCCTTAATCTAAAGAAGATGAGGATTAAATTAGATTCTGACGAACCTCAAAAAATATATTTGAATGTAAAAGGTGTTAAAACAGTAAAAGCCAGTGATATAGAAATTCCTAGTCAGGTAACCATAATCAATCCGGAACTAGAAATTTTAACTACAACTGATAAGAATATAGATCTAAAGATTGAGATGCAGGTAGAGAGTGGTTTGGGTTACGTACCTAAAGAAGATTTACATAAGGACAGGATTGATATTGGAAACATAATTCTTGATGGTGTTTTCACTCCAATCAGAAGAGTTCACTACGAGACAGAAAATATGCGAGTTGGGGATAGAACTGATTTCAATAGATTGATAATATCAGTAGAAACTGATGGTACTACTTCTCCTCGAGAAGCTCTTGAAAAATCTATCGAGATTATGATTATTCAACTTAAAGCCATTATTGGATTTAAAGAAGATGTGCAAGAAGAGACTGTTGATAATGTTATTGAGGCTGAAAATGAAGAAGAATCAGAAGACCAATCTGAATTTTTGAAAACAAGAATTGAAAACTTGAATCTTTCTGCAAGAACTACTAACGCACTTGAGAAGGCTAATATTAGAACTATCGGCGGTCTAGCACGAAAAAAAGAGGAAGATATCCTTGATTTAGACGGACTAGGAAACAAGGGTCTAGAAGAAATTAAGAAGATTCTAGGAGAAAATGGAATTGAACTAAAATAATACTTTACTTTTTTTAAAAAACTGTTAATCTTATCTTTCATGAATCATCATTGCAAAAAAAGAACACTAGGTAGAAATAAGAACCAAAGAAACGCTTTGATTAAAACTTTGGCTTGTTCTTTAATTAGGGACGGTAAAATAAAAACTACTGAAGCTAAA
>CAZKXE010000013.1:0-10118 GCA_964556855.1 uncultured Candidatus Saccharibacteria bacterium | reverse complement strand
TCCCACTCCTGTCCCACCCCTAGGGGTAATAATGAGAAATTTAAGGAAATTGGGGAAGTTTCGTTAGGCCTTGTAAAATGGCCTTAAACCATTGTTAAGGAAGGATAGGGAAAGTTAGGGAAGATGTCAATAAGAAGTGGACTCACAAATTCGTAATCAGTAGGTCCGCGGTTCAATTCCGCGCGTTGGCTCCATTTTTTCAAGGAGTTACGAGCTTCTTTCCCCGCCGATTTTATCGACTATGATAAAACTATGATAATTTTTCCAAGACCTCTACGGCATCCATCAATTTCCTCTTGCTCAAATGAGCATAGCGTTGAGTGGTCGTAATATCCTTGTGTCCGACTAATTCTTTCACGGTGTAAAGATCGACTCCCGATTGAACCAACTTTGAACAGAAGTCATGCCTTAGATCGTGAAAACGAAAATCAGGAAGCTTTGCCTTAATACAGGCTTTCTTGAAAGCCTGATAAACTCCCCATCCGGTATAAGGTTCCCCGTTTGCTTTACAAAACACATACGGAAAATGCAATTGTCTGTTTTTCATTTGGCCTTGAATCACATTCAAAGCCAGACTGTTTAAAGGAACGCCAAGGCAATGAGAATTTTTCATGACCTCACCATCCAGAATAATCAGTCGGTCTTTGAGACTGACTTCAGACCATTTGAGATTACATACATTTGCTTTCCTTAAACCCGTATTCTTAGCCAGAAGAACAAGGGGTTTGACCCACTCTGTCAAGTGACTGAAAATCTCTGAGAATTCTTGTTCAGAGAAATACCTGACCCGCTTGTGTTCCTTTTCCCGTTTGATCTTGCTAACGGGATTTTCCCGGCACCATCCCCAAAGCTTGTAGGCTTTATTGAATGAGGCCGAAAGAAACGCAAGCTCACGATTGATAGAACTCGGTCCCAGTTTCTTCTTCTTTCGTTCGAGAACATATTGAGTGATTAAATCTGCCGTGATTTCATTGAGGTAGAACTTGCCAAAAAACTTTGAAAGAGTTTTGGCGTAGGACTTGTCATCCCTTTGCGTGGTTGGCTTCTTATCCGGTGTTACTTCCTTAAGATACCGTTCCACCATATCCGCAAATGTTTTGTTCTTACCTCGAACCGACTCCAGATAAGCACCCTCCGAAATCTGGGTTTTGACCTTGTAATAGATTGACTCGGCAATCTTCTTATTGGCCGTTCCCGTGGATTTGCGGATTTGTCGCCCTAGAAACGAATAACTCATCCACCAGACCTTACCTTCCTTTTGCCTATAAAGGGCCATTTGCAACCTCCTTAAAGGAAGTTGAATTCAGGTCCGGTTTCCCCTTATCTGTAATGGGGAGTATATCAAAGGAAGAATTCATCCTCAAATTCCTTAACCTTGCGATCAACGATAGGGTTTTCTTCAATTTTGCAGGAATTCATTTTCTGGTCTACTTCCTGTTTTTTAAATCGAATCAATCCTTCAATTCGATAGTGCGAGAAAACCCCTTTGGAAACCCAGGAATATAATGTTTTGGGTTTGATCCCTATGTAATCGGACAATTCTTTAATTGATAAAAATTCTTTTAATGGCATTGGATTAATTTTGAATAAATATTTTTAGTTGATCAATGACCCGATTAATTTCATTTTCTAAATTAAATTTTTTCTGATTACTTTCTTTTGGTTGAAACCATTTCCTAATGGATGACTTAAAGTTTTTTTTAATTTGTTGTTCTAAATTTTCGTCTTTATATTTTTCGAAGGATTTCCTATGCTCCCGCCTTATTTTGGACATCAATAATTGAAATCCTCCCATTCGATTGATGCTTTCATCATTTTCAAAATTGTAGAATTTGAATCGATCAAAATAAGAAACCAATTCTTTTGGATTGTTTTCCAATTCAAGCAAATTCATTTTCAAATGGCTTAATTCAATTGAGAATCGAGTAACGGGTTTGCCATTCATCAAATGCAATTCGTTTTCAGTTAAATTCCCATTCGCACAAAACTTTTTAAATAGTTGAGAGGTTTTGTTGAATATTCTTATTTTTGGATTGGTTCCAATGTAGAGGGTATGGCCTTTATAGAAGCTGACACTTTCCCGTCGGTATCCCATAACCCAAAGACGGGCCAATACAGTATCCAAAGGAAGGTTCTCGATATCTGAATGCAATTCAATCCGAGATATATTGAATTGATCCAATTCGATTTCATCATTAGGGAATAGATCAAGCAGATATTCTTTTAATAAATAAAAACGATCAAAGTATTTTGGACGAATGTCTATCTTGGTGTAGGGGATATCCCAATTTGTTAAAACATCGAATTTATGCGGTTCCCACATGATCTCTGCATATTCTAGTTTGCAGAAGTTTTTATAGATTCTTTGTCTGAAATTATCTGTCTTCATCTTTCCCAATGTTTTCAAAAGAGGGATGTCTGGTTTTAAGGATGTCGTTAAGCTGAGATGTCCGATGCCCATGATTTATTTCTGTACGACTTTGTTGGTAAATACCCCGCAATGCTCAGGGCGTGAAAATTGGCCATAAAAAAAGCCATTGGCAAATAGCCAATGGCGTAATCATGAATGAATCTCAATTTGATTGTTAGGACACGAAATCAACAAAACGTGTCCCTTTTGATGCTGTTCAGTTCCGTTTAGTCTGCCTGTTCCTTTTTTATCCTCTTCCTCAAGCCAAGCCGTTTGATCTCTCTATACAAAGAATCGGGATCATCACTTCCATAAATTCCCAGTTTTTTAACAAACTCAAATATTTCTATATTGGTTAATTCTTTCAAACCCTCATCCCAGCCAAAAACCAAAACAAGGCTCAATTTCAGATTAACCTTTTTGGCTTTATATGGATTGGTGGCTATGGCTTTTGAAAGTTTTTTGAAATACTCCTGATCTCCTGACAACTGGGCTCTTTTAATTTCCCTCATTGACCAATCCGATTGAATGAGGGATTTATCCAATTGAATCAGTTTTAATATGGAATCCTTATCCCCACTTTTAGCTTTTTCAAATAATGCAAATGGCGATTCTCCAAAAAGAGCCGCAATAAATGCAAAATTCAACCAAGCGTAAGAGGACAGAGAAATATCAGCTTGTTCCTTGGTGAGAAAAAAATCATCTCCTTCCTTGCTTTCTTTTTGTTCTTTTGTAGCCAGCTTTCTATATTGATTGATTACCTGACTCTCTTTTAAACATTTATCAATGTCATCAGCATCCAGAGACATTTCCTTGTCCATATCTTCGACAAATGAAAAATGTTTTTTAGCTGATTCTGGGTCAAGAGGATAAAAAGCGCACCAATCGGGAAAGCCTAGCTTCTCAAAGCTTTTAAATAATTCGGGGTTAAATACAAAAGATTCATTTTTAGGTAATTCAAACAAATCAAAGTTTTTTAAGAACTGGGTGAAAAATGGGAGCAGTTCGTATTTAATTCTACTTTTCTTGTTGTTGGGATTCTGGTTTTTCATATGCTTAAGGGATTAAGGCAGAGGGTATTGCATTGTTAGAAAACACATGAGATATTGGATACCCGAATTGATTATTTTTTTTGTTTTGGTTGTCCAAAAGTTTTTTGACTAATGGAATTTATGCAATTAAAAAAACATTTCATCTTATCGGGATTACTTTTCGACGTACTTGATAATCACGGTACTTCGGTTTAATAGACAACATTATAAATCAAAAGGTCTATGGCTGAGATGAAGCATTAAAATCCTTTGGGGACTAAGGGAATACAGTATTTAAAATGAAACCTAAATTTAAAATTAACTGATAATGAAATTAACGGGCATTCGTATTAAATCTTTTAAAGGATTAAAAGATGTTGAAATAGAAAATATTGAAGCACTTAATGCGTTTGTTGGTAAAAACAATTCAGGTAAAAGCAGTATTTTACATGCGATAGACTTGGCGGGATCTACAATTCGTTGGAAAGAACAAGGTTTTATTCATTTTAAACAAAAACTTAATGTAAGGGATCTTTTCCCAGACCTAGAAAGTTTTGAAATTGCTTTAAAGTTTGATACTGGGCAAACTTTAAATATAAAAGCAAAGGCTGACGGAACACCAGAAATAACAAATTCCGTATTTAACTTTGAACCGGGAAGATTTAACAGCATCCTTTTAACTCCAGACCCTGGTCATAGGTTAAATGAGCGACACCAAATTTCCCCAGAAAATATTTTACGAAAGATAGAAGAACGTAATTTTATCAGCATCAACTCTTTAGATATTCTTTATACCATTAAGTATTACTCGAAAAGAGGGCTTGAAGGCCTAACAGAAAAAGATTATGTGTCTCTTTTAAATGAGATTAAAAATTTTTTTCCTGATCTTGATAGGATACAGAGTGATCGTGATCCGAAGGATTTGTCAACTATCGTCTATGAGGAATACGGAAATAAAATTGATCTATTGTACTCTGGTACGGGGTTAAAACATTTCATTGATATTCTTGTTAAGGTTGCCCTGTCAAAGGCCAACATTGATTTAATTGATGAGCCGGAAATGGGCCTGCACCCTGAATTGCAAAAAGTATTTGTTGATTATCTAGCTCGATTAGCAAATGAAAAGTCTATCCAAATTATAGTGGCGACGCACTCACCAGTTTTTTTAAGCTTTTTGGATAAGGTAAATCTTTATAAAGTTTCAAATAAAAAAGGCGAAAGAAACGTAATAAATATTCCAAAGGAAAGTTGTCATATCTTACTAAGTGATTTTGGAATTAAGCCCAGTGATATATTTAATCAAGATATTTGTTTAATGGTTGAGGGACAAACGGAGGTAATATTTTTTCAACATATAATTCGAAAGTTATACTCGGAAGAATTTGAAAAAATTGGAATAGGAGTAATTCAATACGGAGGTGGCGCGGCAGAAGGGATCATTAATGGTGCCATTGATGTTTCGAATATTGTGCCGACCGAAAAATATGTTTTTTGGGTTCACGATAGGGACGCAAAACCTAGCGAATCGCCATCAACCAGCGCGACCAAATTTCAAAACGCTATTTTGAAATCCCAAATGCGATGTCATATTCTTGAGCAAAGGGAAATTGAATGGTATTTTCCCGAGAGTGTGCATGAAAAAGCTCAGCAAGGCGATGCAGATAAGATCGACGCCACTCTAAAAATATATACTGGTGACCAAGGAGACAAGTATAGAAATGCTGGCCAAAGCAATGATGTTTGCATTCCACGGGGAAAGTATCTCAGGAAACTCTTAGAAGAAAACCTGACGAACCGAGATGAGCTGAATGAAGAAATAAAAAAAATAATTGAAGAAATTATACTTCCTTGGAAAGATGAAATTCTTGGATCTTAAAATCGATGGATGACCCTCGTTTATAACTTATGCTATGGAGTTTGGGAGAAAGTTATTTTTCTAAATACTTCAGCCTTTTCGTAAATCATATTCGCTCCGTGCAAATTTTACAGAAATAAATAAAATTTTCATGCGGATATAAACTGATTGAATTTTATTTTTTTGGAGGTCACGTATGCCTGCAAGTATGGTTGCATCTTTTTTAATTTATATAGTGACGGCCTTTTTCACAATGGGCGATGCTCTGAGTTCTTTCAGTAAGGTCACGAATGACAATTTGATCAAATACATGTTTGGAGGGGCAATTACATTAAACGCTTTTTTTTTCTATTATGTTGAAGCGTTTACAGAAACTAATGACGATATTAATAGAATGTTGCAAAAAGCTTTAATATTAGAATGGTATGTAAGGGTAATAAATCAAATTTTGGTCTTAAGTCTATGGTTTGCTCTAAGTCATGGGTGGTTTTACTTTATGATTGATATGATTTGTATTTATTCTCTATTTTTTATTTGGGATTTGTTAACACATCGATACTTTGTAAAAAATACTAAGACAGCAATTATAAAATACCTAGATTTTGCTGGATTTATTGCTACATGTTTATTGATTTGGGTGGGATTTTTAATTGACGATCCAGATTCTCCACATGATAGAATAATTTGGATATTAGGTTTTTCAGTGCTTATTTACTTGGCTGTTGTAGTCTTTGGAATTAGTTTATTGAGATTTAATCCTTTCAGCTATATCAATAGAACTACTGTGAGATAATTGGAACCTAGTTTTATGGACTCTAAATACATTAAGTTTTATGATCCTGATGGTCCGATGGGTTGGCTTGCCAATTTTTCCTCTCATTCTTTTCTCCTGAATGGAAGGGTTTGGCCAACAGTGGAGCACTTTTATCAGGCTCAAAAATTTTCAAATAGCCCACTAGGAGATTTAATTTATTTATCCCCACACCCCTCTCAAGCTAAGCAATTAGCAAAAGAGTTCAGGCCCCTTAGAAATCATTTTTGGAATGATATAAAAGAACATGTAATGTTTCAGGGGATTGAAGCAAAATACACACAAAATTTTGAGTTAGGATTACTTCTTGTTTCTACTGGGAACCTTGAGATAATAGAGGATTCTGAAACTGATTATTATTGGGGGTGTGGAAGGGATAAAACAGGGCTAAATCGTATGGGGAAATTGTTAATGGCATTAAGAGAAAAACTTATCAGTCAATAATTCTACAAATTAATTGTATTTTAAAAGGTTCCTTTCATGTCTGAAAATAATTCATTACGACCCCAAAATGCTAAAGACATAATGATTCAAAATTATGCCACAGTTGTCTTTGGAGTTTCTATTTGTATTATAGGGGCAATAATGATGACCTTAACCAGTAGCCCCTTAATGAAAGGGGCCGCTTTTTTATGGTTACCAGCTTCCCTTCAACTTATTGCTGGGGTTTGGCTTGGGCCTATTCGTGGCTTATTGGCAGGAGGGCTAGGAGCTTATGGGGCTGGAATTCTCGCTTATGGGGGATGGGGTTTACCAGATATTATAATGAATCCAATAGCTGGAGGTTTTGCAAATTCTTTACTACCTGCCTATTTATTTTCCTGGCTAAAAATTAATCCAGATTTCGGAACTAATCTTAACGATCTGAAAAAAGCTCTTCTCAGAATTATTTTAATGATATTGGTAGTAATTGTTATTGCGATTATCCTAAAGGAATTTGGTTGGGGGAATTGGGGATATGTCCCATCCTTGTTGTTTATTCTAGCGATTCCATACTTTCTTTCCGACTTAAGAGTCCGCCCCAAGGAATTGTTTTTTGCGGTGTTGATATGTGTAGTGATTAGCTTTATTTCTGCAATGATTGGAGTTGCTGGTTCTATTGTAGCGGGCCAATCTTTGGTAGCAGCGTTTCTTGGTACTGGGATAGGATGGTTCCTAGGTGACACAGTTTCTTGTATTTTAGGTTTATATGTCCTTGCAATGTTCACAAAACAGGCTCGACATTTGGGTATTACCCCAGAAATTCCACAGTAGACCTTATATCGTAATCATCTCACCTCCTTTTTATGACAAAGAAATCTGATGAAATTAATCGTAACAAAGGACTAGGCTTAAATTTAATCCCCAACGAAATAAGACTTCCATTAGTTATAGCTTTAATATTATGCTCCCAATTCCTTCCTGCACTACCTTATGTATTAATGGCTTTCACAGTTGGTTTTCTTCTTAATGTTTTAAATCTTCAAATAAAACATAGATTCTTTTTTTATTCTGTTTTATTTATGACATTTTTCCCGATTTTGTTGGGTAATTTATTGTTTTCACCAGAAAATTGCGGCGGATTTCAAATTGGCGGATTGATTAGAATCAACCCATGTGGATTTGATACAGGTCTTTTCCATGCCATAAAGAGAACTTCACAAGTTCTAATAGGATTGGCTTGGATAAACTCTACTAATTATCATGAAGTTTCCGAGACATTTTGGTATTACATCAAGACTTTCTCTAAAAGAATAGAATTACGCAGATATACAACGGTGACGTTTTTTCTCATGTCAAAACTTAATTATGAATTTGACTTGATAGGAAAGTGCTTAAAAATACATCAAAAGAATATTTATCCTAGATTGAAAAGGAAGATTGTCTTGTGGGTGTACCTTGGATACCTTCGTTTATCAGCTGTTGTTATAAGAATGTTTTCAAATATTGTGAGAATAACTTTTGCTGGAGAAGCTCACTATTCGGAATCCCCTGAAATTGACACTTATGAGATTAATTTTCAAAAGTACAAGGCTTGGTATTCAAGTCTAAATTCAATTGCGTTAAACATAGACCAATTAACAATAAACGAAGGCGATTTTATCTATCTATTTGGTGAAAGTAACTCGGGCAAAACGACCTTCCTAAGGGCTATAGCTCAGTATATTCCAAAAATTCAAGGAAACTGTGAAGGATCCATATCAATTGGAAAGGACCAAGAATTAACTAGGAATAGTTCTTTAGATTTTATATTAAAGAATATTAAATATATTTCCCACGACCCGTTTGAATTCATAATTGGCATTACGGTTGGGCAAGAAATTATGGGGCATACACAAGATAGGAATCTGGCCGAAAAATATCTGGATGATATGGGATTAAATGAGTTTTGGGAGCGCAATGTATTTACTTTGTCTGGAGGTGAACAGATGAGATTAATTTTATCCTGCCTCCTTGCCTCAAAGGCTAAAATAATTCTCATGGATTATCCTTTGGGGCAATTAGATATCAAGGGAAGAATTTCTTTTATTGCTTCGTTTAAAAAATATCTTGAAAAAACGAATGCAACTGTAGTTATCTGCGATCCTTTTTATGAGTTATTTTCCAAATATGTAACTAGGACAATTTTATTAGACGAAGGGAAAATAATTGAAGATAATAAATACTCTAGAGGCGAGGCTCCAGCAAACTTAAACAACATAAAGGCATTTCATTTGTCTGGAAAAACAAATGGATTTGAAAAAACAACAAAAGATAGTAGTGATTTAATATGCGAAGCAAAAAATATAAATATTAGTATTGCTAATAAGTTAATTGTTCAAAATTTCAACTTTAGAATATATGAATCTGAACTAGTTGCACTTACTGGGCCAAATGGCATTGGAAAAACCACTGCGATGCTTGGACTTTCAGGAGCAATTCAAATAGATAGTGGTGATTTGTATTTGTCTGGTCCAATTGGTTATTCTTTTCAAAACCCTGATTTGCAAATTATCGAAACGGAAGTTTCAAAAGAAATTCAATTAAGCCCTAAAATTATAAATTGGGACAGCAAAAAAATTAATATGTTTGCTAAAGCGGAATTGAATTGGTTGAATTTGAATGCTAATGACGAAACTCTGTTTATGCAGAGGTCAGATTCTAGGTTGCTATCTGTTTCTTCTATGATTGCAGGTATTTCATTACTTATTATTGATGAGCCTACTAATCAATTAGTGGGGGAAAAACTCACGAAATTCATGGAGAAATTAAAAGAATTGCTTGATACTGGCATAGGGGTTATTATCATCACACACGATCCTAACTTAATTAGGCTAGCTACTAGAACAGTAGAAATGACATGAGAAACTTCTTATTGTGATGTTAGAAGAAATAGGAAATCATTTACTAAAAACAAAATACGGTAATTTTCACTTATTTGGTTTTAACTATGGTGAAAACCGACAAAATGTTATTGCCTTAACTTCCATTAATAAACATTCCAGTAAATCTTCTGATTTGAGGATTCAATATGGTTGCTTATATGCGACGGCATTTTTCTCTTTGGATTGTGATTGTGGCTTTCAAATAGAATATACTTTGAAATCACTAAAGGATTCTGATTTTGGTATTTTTGTTTATTTCCCCGAGTACGAAGGGCATGGCATTGGTCTCGATAATAAAATACGGAAAATCGCACTCGATTTAAACAAACAAACTACTGAAAATAACTCAAGCCACTTGGAGAAATTCCCAGGGTACGGGTCAGATGTTTTGTGGGTTGTTCCATTGATATTGGATAAATTGAATGCCCCCAAAGATATAAATTTATGGACAAATAATCAGCAAAAAGTAATTGTACTAACTTCTCATGGACTCAATATTTCAGAAACCATTTGTTTGCCTAAAAACGTGGAACATAATTTAGCAATAAGTTAAACCTAGGTTTTATTGGGCTATCTATGCGATAGATTTTATCTTGCCCAACCTTTTTAAAGATTATAACTGGTTTTTTGACTGCAATTATTCTTCCTTATATATAGGCGTTAAAAT
>CAZKXE010000012.1:0-10318 GCA_964556855.1 uncultured Candidatus Saccharibacteria bacterium | reverse complement strand
CTCCGCATCCTCTAGTTTTAACGTTGCGGATTGAATTAGATTCGAATCAGCGAATAGGCTGCTTTGGTTTTCTGAACTTTTGTGAATTTCCTTGTTATATTTTAAAATATCTTCCAGGTTTCCAAGCATTCTGGCTCGGCTTTCTAATTTATCTAGCGCACCTGTTTTAATTAACGCTTCTAATGATTTTTTATTAAAACTTCTGCTGTTAATTCTTGAAATAAAATCTTCTTGCGATTTAGATGTCCCGTTATCTTCTCTTTCTTTAATGATTTCATCAGCAATACCTTCACCGAAATTCTTGATAGTCGTCAGACCAAATCTAATTTCATTTTTGACTTCGCTGTCCTTTGTGTGTTCTTTTTCAATCACTGTAAAATCAGAAAAACTTTCATTAATATCGGGCGGCAAAACTTTAATATTCATTTTCTTACATTCGTTAATCATTTCTGAAATTTTGTCCACATCACCAGAATCAGCAGTCAATACTGAAGCCATATAAATTACAGGGAAGTTAGCCTTGAAATAAGCAGTCAAATAAGCCACACGGCCATAGCTGGCAGCGTGACCTTTGTTGAAACCGTAGGCAGCAAAAGTCTCGATAGAATCCCATAACTTCTTTGTTTGTTTTTCTGTTAGACCTCCAACCTCTGAACATCCTTTAGAGAATTTTTCTTTTTGCTCCGCCATCAATTCAGGGATTTTTTTACCCATGGCTTTTCTAAATTTATCAGCATCACCCCAACTGTAACCAGCAAAATTTACTGCAATAAGCATAATGTCATCCTGGTAAATTAAAATACCGTAAGTTTTTTCAATAAATTCTTTGAATCTGTCATCTATGTATTTTACTTTTGATGGGTCATTTTTTCTTTCGATATAATCAGGAATAAAAGCCATGGGGCCTGGTCGGTACAAGGCAACCATCGCGTTGATATCATCAATACAAGTGGGTTTTAATTCTTTTAGAAACTTGGTCATCCCAGCTCCGTTTAATTGGAATGTTGCTGCGGTTTCTCCACGAGAAAGCATTTCATAGGTTTTTACATCATCAAGTGGTATTTGGTCAATTTTAATCTCTTGTTTTTTTATTTTCTTGATTAATTTAATAGCGTTTCCCAATATAGTAAGGTTTCGAAGGCCAAGAAAGTCAAATTTTAGTAAGCCAATTCCGTCTTCTCCAACTGCGTGCATATCGTACTGAGTAATTAATTTACTTTCCCCTTTGGGGTCATATTGAATTGGCACATATTCATTCAGTGGTTCTGGTGAAATAACAACACCTGCTGCATGAACTCCAATGTGTCTCGCACAACCTTCAATTTTTTTTGCCATATTTACAATTGCTTCGACTTCGTCGTCACTTTTATATAGTTCCTTTAATTCTGAAACCTCGTCTAGGGCCCTTTTAATAGTCATTGGGAAACCTTGTGATCCCATAGGAATTAATTTTGCAATTCTATCTCCTATTTCATAGTCATAACCCAAGGCTCTGGCAACATCACGCACCGAACCACGGGCCAACATAGTTCCAAAAGTTCCAATTTGTGCAACATGGTCAGCCCCATATTTTTGGCGGCAGTATTCTATTAATTCGTCTCTTCTGTCATCAGCAAAGTCCATGTCGATATCTGGGGCAGATGGTCGTCCCGGGTTTAAAAAACGTTCAAACGGTAGTCCAAATTTTATTGGGTCAACATCCGTAATTCCAATTAGATAAGAAACAAAAGATCCAGCTGCTGAACCTCTTGTGTTAGATAAAATTTCTTTCTCTCTGGCTTCTCTATAAATATCAGCAACTACAAGAAAATATTTTGAATATCCCTTGGTTCTAATAACCTCTAATTCATATTCTATCCTTTCTTTGGTTTCCGGTTCAAGTGTGTAATTTCTTGTACTTAATCCATCATAAGCCATCTTTTCTAGTACCGCGTCGGCAGTTTGACCTTCTGGTAATTTAAAATCTGGGAATTTCCACTGACCAAGTTCTATTTCAATATTACATTTATCTACAATTTCAGAAATATTCTCCAGGGCTTCGGGAGTGTCCTTAAAAAATTCGTTTGCTTGTTCCTGTGAGATAAATGAAAAATCTTCTTGCCCGTTTTCAAATCTATTGTCTTTTCCACTAAAGCTACTTTGGATTGAAACTAGCGTTCGCCGAGCATCCTTGTCCTCGGGATTTATGTAGTAAACATCTTGAGCAGCAATTAATTTTGTACCTGTCTCCTTGGCTATTGTAATAATTTTTTTATTCAGCTTTTGAAAATCTTCTAATTCTGGATGATGTAAAATTTCTAAATAAAAATCGTCACCGAATAGTTTTTTGTAAAAATTAATTACTTCGATCGCTTTTTCTTTTTCGTCATTATTTAAGTGTTCAGAAATTTCTCCGGAAAAAGCCGGAGAAATGCAAATTAAATCACTATGCCATTTTTTAATAGTTTCTTTATCAATTCTTGGTTTATAATAAAAACCCTCTAGATGGGAATCAGTTACTAATTTAATTAGATTTTTGTAACCAGCGTGATTTTTTGATAGTAAAACTAGCCGAGTCCTTTTGTTGTCGATCCGTGATTCCTTGTCATGTCTACTTCGCAGAGCAACATAGGCATCAATTCCAATAATTGGTTTGATGTCAGCTGCTTTACATTTTTCATAGAACTCGATCGCCCCGTAAAGGTTACCATTATCAGTTAGTGCCAAGGAATCCATCTTATTTTTCTTGGCAGCATCAATTAGTTCGTTTATTTTAGGTAGGGAATTCAATAAACTGTAGTGACTATGGGTGTGAAGATGAGTGAATTTTTTCATAATTATTTTAGATTAGATTCATTATAAATTAAAAATATGAAAAATCATAATCAATTTATCGATATTTTTGCTATAATAGGTATATGTTAATTAAAAAACAAGATAAATACGTAGTTGGCATAGACGAAGCAGGCCGTGGACCGCTTGCTGGCCCCGTTTCAGTATCGGCTGTAATTATGTCAGTTACCGACTATTCAAAGCTAAAAAGTAAAATTAGTTCTATTAAATGGTTACTTGAAAACGGACTAGTTCCATTGCAGGATTCAAAAAAGCTGTCAGAAAAAAATAGAGACAAATGGTTTGAGCAAATTAATGCCTGGAAGGAGTCTGGCCTACTTGATTTTAAAAATTCTATGGTTGGAGCTAGTCAAATTGATAAAAAGGGCATATCAGTGGTTATTAGAAAAATAATTGAAAGCCTGCTGATTAAATTAAATGTTCAGAAAATGAGCAAGCCTAGAATTTTATTGGATGGCTCATTAGCTGCTCCAGAAATTTATAGAAATCAGAAGACTATTATAAGAGGAGATGAACTGGAACCCATTATTTCATTAGCGTCTATTACTGCAAAATGTCTGAGGGACCAGAAAATGATAAAGATGGCAGAAAAATATCCCGACTATAGCCTTGATGTTCACAAGGGATATGGGACAGCAAAACATCTAAAGTCAATTAAAAAACATGGATTATCTGAAATTCATAGAAAGACTTATTGCACGAAAGTTTAGTATTCCTATTTAGGTCTTGCTAATTATTAAAATTTTTGTTAATCTTTTTCCATTATGTCAGTACGAATGAGACACACAAGGGCTCATACAGGAAATAGACGATCACATCACGCATTAGCTGATCGCGCTATTTCTAATGAGTCAGTAGATGGATTGCATTTGCGTCACCGAGTTTCTCCTATAACAGGAAAATATAAAGGTGAACAAGTTTTGGATTTATCAAAAAAAGTAGAAAAGAAATTATCAAAAAAACAAGCTATCAAGGATTCAAAAAATCCAGTCGAGGAGAAAGCTGAAAAAGCAACTAAAAAAGAAAAGATAGAAAAACCAGTAGAATTAGAAGCTGAAAAAATTTCAGAATAAAAATCTAAATAAAAAAATTTGAAAAGTAATTATCAAATTTAAAATTAAAATAAAAAACTAGACATTATGTCTAGTTTTTTGCTATAATGATTTGGTAATAAGTACATATACATGGCGAATAGACACCTATCAAGATCAATAGTTCTTCAAACCTTATTTGAATGTGATATTAGAAATTTTTCTGTAAAAGAAGCAGAGAATATTTTAATTAGAAACGCTGTTGAATTTGGTGGTGGGTCGCCAGACTCTCCATTTATGATGAATTTACTTAATTTAATTTTAAGTAAAAAAAGTGAAATAGATAACTTAATTGAAAAAGCTGCACCAGATTGGCCAATTGATAAAATTTCTAATGTTGATAGAAATGTTCTTCGTCTAGGTCTAGCTGAATTGATTTTTTCAAATAGAAGCGAGGTGCCAGCCAAAGTTGCGATTAATGAAGCTATTGAGCTTGCGAAAAATTTTGGTGGAGAATCAAGTGGTAAATTTGTTAACGGAGTCCTAGGGGCAGTTTATAAAGAATTAGGAGAGCCTGGAAAAGAAGAAGTTAGTAAGAAAAAACAAAACATTCCGCTAGAAGAAATGCCTATCGAGAAAAAAGCCGGAGCTGTTATTTTTTCACGAAAAGATGACCAGATTTATATTGCCCTAGTTCACGATGTTTTTGGAAGATGGACATTGTCAAAAGGCGGGGTTGATAGTGAATCAGATGCGGAAGATGGTGTTGCCGAAGCTATTAAAGACGAACTCGGAATTGATATAGAAGTTCATGAAAAATTAGGAGAGAATGAATATGTGGCAAATCATCCTGAAAAAGGCCAGATCAGAAAACAGGTTTCTTATTTCCTAGCAGAGTCCGAACATCAAGATCTAAATCTTTCTGATTCAGGTGGACTTGATGATGCAAAATGGTTCAAGCTAGCCGACATACTTGATTTAAATTTTTATGATGATATTCTGCCAATAGTGACAAAAGGAGTTACGAAAATTGCTAAAATAACAGAATTAGCTAAGTAGAAAATTGTTTATGCTATTTTAATAATTTTTCTATCTCCATTTATTAAATAATAAATAATATGGATTACACTAAATTAGAAGATAGAATTGGGGTTAAATTTAATAATATAGAAATATTAGAACAAGCTTTCACACACCGATCTTTTTTAAATGAAAATAGGGATTTAACTAGAGGTCATAACGAGCGGCTGGAGTTTTTGGGTGATGCTGTTTTGGAATTAGTAACAACTGTTTTTTTGTATAATAAATATCCGGAAAAAACCGAGGGTGATTTAACAAGCCTTCGAAGTTCATTGGTAAATACAATTTCAATATCAGAAGTAGCTGATGAGCTTGGTTTTAATGAATATCTATTTTTATCAAGAGGTGAAGAAAAAGACACTGGTCGGGCTAGACAATATATTTTGGCTAATACTTTTGAATCAGTTGTCGGGGCAATATTTCTTGATCAAGGATATGAAGCGGCAAATATTTTTATAAAAGCCTTTCTAACTCCCAAGATTGATAAAATCGTGGCAGAAGGTACATGGGTGGATGCGAAAAGTAAATTACAAGAAATCTCACAAGATAAATTTTCTATTACACCAGTTTATGAAACAGTTAATGAATCTGGGCCCGACCATAATAAAACCTTTACTGTGAGTGTTGTTTATGGCGGAGGCCTGACAGAACGAGGTTCTGGAAAATCAAAACAAGAAGCAGAGCAAGAAGCCGCGCGCAAAGTTCTTACTAGAGAAAAATGGCTTTAATGTTATAATATAAAAATGTATTTGAAGTCCTTGGAAATTAACGGATTTAAATCTTTTTCAAAAAAGAGTCTATTAACCTTTGATGATCAAATTTCTGGAATTGTTGGACCGAATGGATCAGGAAAGTCTAATATTGCCGAGGCTTTTCGTTTTGTTTTAGGAGAGCAATCATTTAAATCAATGAGAGGAAAAAGGGGTGAAGATCTGATTTTTTCTGGTAATAATAATATTCCTAAACAAAATAGAGCTGGTGTAAAAATTATTTTTGATAATTCAGATAAAAAATTGCCAGTTGATTTTGATGAAGTTTCATTAGAAAGAGTTGTTCATCGTGATGGGGTCAATGAATATTTTATTAATAATTCTCCTGTTAGATTAAAAGATATTAATGAATTACTAGCGTCTGCAAATATTGGTTCTAGTGGTCACCATATTATTTCCCAGGGTGAGGCCGATAAAATTTTGAATGCCTCTGTCAAAGACAGAAAGGAAATTCTGGAGGAGTCTTTGGGTTTAAAAATATTTCAATATAAAAAAAGGGAAAGTGAAAAAAAATTAGCTAAAACAGAATCTAATATCGAGCAAGTTGAATCATTGAAAAGGGAAATTGCCCCTCATTTAAAATATTTAAAAAAACAAGTTGAAAAAATTGAAGAAGGAAAGAAATTTAAAGCAGAACTATTAGATTTTTATAAAATTTATTTAAAAATTGAATCAGATTATTTAAAGCTTGAAAAAGACCGGCTAGCCAAAATTACTGATGAGCCCAAAAAACAACTTTCTAATATTGAATTAGAATTAATTAATTTAGAAAAAGAACATGAAAGTCAGGAAAATAATGAATTAATCAACAAGATTAAAAGTACTGAAAACCAATTAACAGATGTATATGGCAAAAAAAATGATTTTTCTCGTAAAATTGGTCAATTAGAAGGTCAGATTAATTCTCTAAAAAGATTGAAGGAAAAACAATCTGCTGTTAACCAAAACCAGGAACAAATTACATTGGCAAGTGATGAAGTTAATAATTTAAAATCCTTTGTAAATTCTATAGAGGAAAATTTCGAAGATCACTTGCAGTTAAAAGAAAAACTATCTAATTTAATTTCTTTCTTAAAAAAGATTCTACATAGCAAAAATGAGGACCAAAATATAGTTTTATATGATGAAGAAATTAAAAATGCTGAAACTGAATTGCATGAATTAAACCTTGAAAATGAGAAGGTTTTATCACAAGAATCTGAAATTAGGGAAAAACTTACTGTTTTAAAATCAGAATTAGAAAAAGATAAAAATTCATCATTGGATGTTGAAAGAAAAATTATCAGCCTAATGTCAGAGAAAAATAATTTACAAAAAATAATTTCTGAAAATGCTATTGATGAAGACAATTTACAAAGAGACTCAGAATTATTTAAAGAAGAATTGACAGAATCTGTTGTTTTGGTTTCAAGAGAGGTTCTTGATTACGAAGGAATTGATATTACTGAATTCCAAAATGAATCACGAGAAGATCAGAATGCGAGAAGAAAAAAACTAGAAAGAATGAAAATCAAGGTTGAAGAAACGGTTGGATATATTAATAATGATGCAATTAAAGAATTTGAAGAAATTACAGAAAGAGATAAATTCTTGACTAATGAAATTATGGATTTGGAAAGTTCCGCTTCATCATTAAAAGAGCTGATTGAAGATTTAAATGTTCAAATACAAGAAAAATTCCATGAAGGGCTATTGAAAATCAATAAGGAATTCCAACATTTTTTCGAATTGATGTTCGGTGGAGGAAATGCAAAGCTAGAATTAATTAAAATAAAAAATAAAGTTAAAAAAGAAGTCGATATTTTCAGTGAAGATGTTGATTTTGAAGCCGAAATGGAGGAGGAAAATGAATCCCAACAGGAAGGTGTTGATATTGGTGTGAACCTACCTCGGAAGAAGGTTCGTGATTTAATGATGCTATCTGGTGGAGAAAGAGCTCTTACTTCGATTGCGTTGTTGTTTGCAATTTCTCAGGTTAATCCACCACCTTTTATAATTTTAGATGAAACAGATGCTGCATTAGACGAAGCGAATAGCCGAAAATACGGCGATATGATTAGTAATTTGTCAGAATATTCTCAGCTAATTTTAATTACTCACAATAGAGAAACTATGTCTAGAGCTGGTATTTTGTATGGAGTAACAATGACTTCTGGGGTTTCTCAGCTGTTATCGATTGCTTTTGATGAAGGGCTTGAGTATGCAAAATAATTTTCTTTGTATTTTATAATGTAACATTCATTTCTAGGTATTTAAGTCCCGTTTTTATTTAAAAATAAAAACGGGACTTATTTAATATTTTTGTTATTATGTAAAGCATGAGTAATTCAATTTTAGAAGGCAAAATAAGCATTAATAGTAAAGGAATAGGTTATTTAAAAAATCCAGATTTAGGTCAAGAAGATGTTTTGATTGAAACTGCAAACCTGAAACAGGCACTGCATGGTGACGAGGTTAGAGTTCAGTTAAAAGCAACTAAGCCAGGTGAAAGACCGGAAGGTCAGGTAACCCATATTATTTCTCGAGCCAGAGAACAGTTTGTAGGAACCATAACTAAAGATGGTGAAAAATTCATAGTTAAACCAGATAATTTTAAAATTCACGTTAATTTTAATTTAAGCCAAGAGGATTTTAGTAAAGCAAATTTGAATGACAAAGTCCTAGTTAAAATGACTGATTGGCCAGAAGATCAAACTGGTCCTAATGCTCTCCTATTAAAAATTTTTGGTCAAAAGGGAATACATGAAGTAGAAATTCAATCTATTATTTATGATAAAGGTTTCATAACTGATTATCCAGATGAAGTAAATAATGAGGCCCAAGCATTAAAAGAAAAATGGAGTCCTATTCCACAATCTGAAATTGAAAAAAGACTAGACTTGAGAGAGAAAAATATATTCACAATCGATCCGGCTGACGCCAAGGATTTTGATGACGCATTGCATATTGAAAAAATGGAAAACGGTAATCTAGAAATCGGGGTGCACATCGCTGATGTGTCTCATTTTGTGACTCCGGGTTCTGCACTTGATATAGAAGCAGCCGAAAGAAGCTTCTCTGTATATTTGGTTGATAGAACTATCCCAATGTTGCCAGAAATTTTATCTAATGAATTATGCAGTTTGAATCCTAACGAGGAAACATTATCATTTAGTGCTATTTTTGAATTAGATCAAGAAGGAAATGTTTTAAGTAGAAAATTTGGGAAAAGCGTAATGTTTTCTAAAAAAAGATTTTCTTATGAAGAAGCCCAGGCTGTTATTGATGCTGAAACTGGACCTTACGCCGAAGAATTAATTGAATTAAATAGAATTGCTAAAATTCTAGAAAAGAAAAATAGCGACGCTGGATCTATTAATTTTGAAAGTGAAGAAATCAAGTTTGAACTAGATAAGGACGGACATCCAATTAGGATTATAAAAAAAGAAAGATTAGACACTCATAAATTAGTAGAGGCATTTATGTTGCTAGCAAACAGAGAAGTTGCAAAATTTATTCACGACAAAAATAAAGAAAATAAGGGAGGTGCCTTGATATATAGAAATCACGATGTCCCAAATCCTGAAAAAATCCAACAGCTAGTTACTTTCCTAAAAGCAATGGGGTATCGATTGCCGGTAAATGAAGAAGGAAGTGTAACGGCAAAAGATCTGAATAATTTGTTCGATCAAATTGATGGAAAACCAGAAGATGGATTAATTAGAACTGCTGCCATAAGAACAATGAGTAAGGCATTGTACGAAACACAAAGCTCCGGACACTTTGGGTTAGCTTTTGATTATTATACACACTTTACTTCACCTATTAGACGTTACCCAGACTTACTTGTTCATCGAATTTTGCAAAAATTTCTAAAAGGGGAAAGTATTACACAAGAAGAAAGAATACATTTTGAAAAATCTGCAACCATTGCATCTGATCGGGAAATTGCTGCAGCTGAAGCAGAAAGAGAATCAATCAAATACAAGCAAGCTGAATATATGAATGATCATATTGGCCAAATTTATGATGGTGTGATTTCGGGAGTTTCTGCTTGGGGTATTTATGTAGTGATTGAAGAGACCTTGTCAGAAGGAATGGTTCACATTTCAAAATTAGGAAATGATTATTTCAATCTTGATGAAAAAAATTACGTAATTGTAGGAGAAAAAACACATAAAAGGTTTGCCTTGGGGGATAGAATCAAAGTGAAAATTGAAAAGATTGACATTGAAAGAAAACAAATAGATATGTCACTTGGAAAGTAAAGTTGATTAAGGAGGTTGACCTTATATTTAAATTCTGTTAATATTTCGCTCATGTTAATAATAAGACTACAAAGAAAAGGAAAGAAAAACGAACCAACATTTCGAGTGATTTTGACTGATTCAAAGAACGGTCCTAAAAGCGGAAATTTCATTGAAATATTAGGTTCTTACGATCCTAGGGATAAAAATATTACAAAAATTAATAAAGAAAAGGTATTAGAATGGATTGCCAAAGGTGCACAAGTTTCTGATACTGTACACAATATTTTAATCAACCAGGGAATTATTGAAGGTAAAAAAATTACTGCTTTGCCTAAAAAATCTCCTATCATCGATGAAGAAGCAATTGCTAAGGCAA
>CAZKXE010000011.1:0-10398 GCA_964556855.1 uncultured Candidatus Saccharibacteria bacterium | reverse complement strand
TAAGTTCAGTATTAATTTTCTTTGAGTCTATATTGAATTCAATGTCTTCAGAATTACTTTGAAACCCTGAATCAAAAAAGCTGGACACATTCGCAAAGACGTTTGGTAAATATGAATTTGGTGTTGGTATTTTAACTGTATTAATACTATCCTTTAAAGATATAACTCTGTAATCCCTAATTCTCCCCCTCTCAATTGTTAATAGTGCATCTCTGTCTGGTGCCATAGTCTGAATTAACAAATCAACAACTTCCCCAGGTTCATATTTTTCCTTATCCTTACTCAATATAATATTATTACTATAACCTTTACTTGGCATTGTGTAATTTTCAGCATCATATACCCAAACTGAATAATTTTTTCTTATCTCATTATTTCGGTTATCTTTGTAATTTAATTTTAATTTATAGGTACCTGCAAATTTTGGTACGAAATTAATAGATAATTTACCATCATTATCAGTCTGCATATCAAATTCATCTACCTTGGTTATGATTTCATTGTAAGTATATTCAGGTGACCATTTTTCTGTTTTATTTGGATTATTAACTTTTTCCCAATTGTGTCTATTAATTTCAATATGAGCGTTAATTCCACTCATAGGTTCCTCATCAAGATAAAATCCTAATTCGGTATTTACATTGCTATTAGTAGGTGCACTATACGAACCCGATTCTTTCAAAACCCTGGTCTCGCTTTCATATACAATTGTATTTATGTGAGACTCAGTTCTGTTTCCACTTTCATCATTAAATGAAGCAGATAATTCGACTGTACTTCTTTTTCTTCCATCAATTTCATAGTAATAAATATCTTCAAGATTAAAATTCATTACATCAGTATTATATTTTAAAGCGGCATTCCCATCATTGTCTAGAATTAAATCAGTATTCTTTAAGGTTTCATAAGGATATTGTCTAGTAATAGCAGCCTGTATTTTTTGACCCGATAATGGTTCACCAAAAAAATATTTTCCGTTTATTGAAAAATTAATATCATCACCCCTTATAACTTCGGTCTGGTCCACAGAAGTTTCTAAATAATATTCTGGCTTTCTATAATTTTCGACAATAATTGATGTTGATTGAGTGTTCCAAAATTCATCATTGTTTACGGGACTAACTTTTAAATAATAATAAGGATTGTCAGACTTTTCCGGTAATGTAAATTCACCTGCAACTGTTCCGAATTGGTTGATATTATAGATTCCCTCGTATAAAGCATCTTCTTGTGAGTAGCTTCTTAATTCTACTTTTGCCTGCCCTGTTGGTATTGAAAAAACAGAATCATCATCATTCCTTATAATGGTTTTAAAATAAACCTTGTCTCCTGGTTTATATATTGGTCGATCCGTGAAAAGATAATGTTTTCTAACGGAGCCGTAATCATAACTATTATATCCATAATCATACCTATAACCATATTCGGGATAATTAACAGGAATCACTGATATTCTTTCGTCATTAGTCTTCACAACAAGGATATCCAGATCCTTTTCGTGGTAATTTATTTTACCAAGACCATCTGAATCTATATTGGCTGTAAAAATTTTTTTGGCCTGGTTTTCTAAATTATATCCTTCAACTATTCCGCCATTATTCCTTTGGCCACTTAATACTCTCTGCGTCCAAATTATGTAACCCTCTTCTGATTCCTTTAGGACAGAACCAAGATCGGTTTTTAGAATTAATAGGTCGTTAAATTCTGAATTATTAACGGTTGCCCTAACAAGATAAAACCCTTCATCTAAAATCGGTAAAGAAATACCATCAAGTAAATAGTTATCCTTTTCAATAGTAGTTATTTTTTGCAAGTCATCGGTTTCTAAGGTTTTATAGTCTATTAAATTATTTTCAGCCTTTTCATAAACTAAATATTCAAGTAAATCATTAGATCTAGCTCTATACAGATCAACCCTTAAATTATCAATTTGATTATTTTTCTGTGTGTAGTAATTAACATAAATAGTTGGTTCATTATTAACTAGCAAGGTTTTTAGGGCCTGGCTTCCATATGTTGTTTCAAAAGTAGTAATTCGGACATTTCCGGACCGTGAACCAGAAACTGATTCATCATTCTCCGCTATCACAAAAGCAGTTGCTGATAAAAAAACTAAAGCTAATAAAAAAGACTTGATAATATTTAATTTCATATCATTAAATTATAACTCTGTTTAATAAAAAAAACACCCCAACTTATCAAGGTGTTTTGAAATTGCAACATGTTTGCGCGAGCGAAAGGTCTTCGCTTCACGAGGCTTTGCTCTAGGCTTTTGTCTTCCGTTTTTCTCGCCACTTCACTGCTGCAAAATAGTAAGACCCCAACACTTCGTGCTGAGGCCTAACCATTTTATGCGCGCTTTCGTGGACGTTTCTGAAAGTAACTTATTGCGGGATAAAAATTATTTAAATAAGATAATATAATTAATAATTTAAACTAAGAATCCCAGTATCCAGATCATAATTAAATTCTATGCCAAATAGATTTTTAACATTAGTATTAATTTCCCTGATTACACCCATATCAACAAAATCTGATGTTGGATATTTTAAATTACCGATCCTATAATAATTTTTAGAATAATCATATGTTGGGTACTCAGCTATTTCGTTAGGAAGTAATTTAAACTCTTTTGTTTCTGTATTATATTCGGTCTTCACAATAGCGTGTATTACAGGTACACCACCTAGCCCAATTGTTTCTATATCATTTTTCTCTACACCAATTTCATTCGATAATTCATCCAATCTGTTTGACACCAAATCGTCTATTGTGTCTTGTGTTGTGCTTGCGGTTAAATCTTTAGTGCTGAATAGTGGGTAATTCTTCAAGCCGTATAATTTACCATTTTCCTTGTATATATATTGAGTATCTAATTCTTTAATGGTGTCATCTCCTAAATCAACATGGTATATTCCTGTTGCTGAATATTCATTTTCAAAGCCAAAAATATTAACTAGATATAAGTCATTTTCATATTTTGTTGCATATAGGTTAGAATATTCAAATATCTTTTCTGTTTTCAGCGACACCTGTTCATTATTACTATCTTCTTGGATATAAATAATTTCATCCCCATCATTAGAGTTCTCTTGTGTTAAAATACTATGGAACTTAACCGTTGATAAAATTTCATCAAAAATAACTTCGTAATCTTTGCTGTTAGTTTCATAAGAAAAAATGAAACTATATCTGTTTCCATTTGATACTGCTAGATTATTACCCATTAACAAAGCAGAATCACTAGTTTCATCATTCAGTGTATCTCGGATTTCCTCTTTATTAACAATCCTTATCGAATTGTTCTCTTCTTCTAAAGAATAGTTTTTAGTTGGGAAGAAAGGACCATAACCGTCTGGATTAACTTCTATAGTCAATCGTGGGTTCTCTTTTATATTTACATTGGCCAGAGAAAGTATATGCCAAAATTGTAAATCATCTCTCTTTGGACCGTCGCTTACTATTTCAAATTCTGATGGGTAAGAAAAAGAAAATCCAAATTCCTGATTACTATAGGTTTTCCATTCAGCAGAAGTTTCATTATTTCTGGGATTTAGATAAAAATAAACTCCACCACCTATCGCTAATACTCCAACAATAATAGCCAAAATTATTGTTGCAAATCCTTTTTGTGTTTTCATAAATAAAGTTTATCACTTTTCAAAATTTAACACACCCTGTTTATCAAGGTGTTTTGAACTTTGGGCAATTGATGTGCGCTTTCGTGGACGTTGTTGAAACTGTGACATATCTTCGGCAAGAATAAAAGCTTCTACGCCTATATCATACTCATCTCGAGGGAATAAAATATATTTCTCTTTTTCATAAGAAATTTTTTCTTTTCCGTCTATACAAATTAATTCATTTTTATTAATTTTGTCGAAAGTACGATATTTTTTTGTAAATTTAAAATCTTTATTTTTCTTCTTATAGATATCAGAAGATTTTAAAATTTTTTGTCTGATCTGATCGTAATCATATTTTTTATCAACCATTCCAAAATACTGCAGAAATTGATAAGAGGTCTTTATTCCAAGAGGTATAAACTTTTCATATTTTTCAATTGCCCCTAATTCAACACAAACACCAATCCTTCCTTGATTATTCATATACGCATCAGTTCCACCTTTATCCATTGAATCAATATTAGTCAAAACATATTTCAAATCAAAATTTTTAACTAATTCAAAACAATTTGGTTCACAAATAGTAAAAGGGATTGATTCTCTATATGTTTCATTATATGCATGTAGATCTAAAAGTGCGTCACATCCATCTAAAATTTCCATTAATTCTGTAGCTCTTCTTTCTTCGTAGGTTTTTCCTTTTTTAGATTTTTCGACAAAACATCTGTTGAGATTTTTTTCAGTAAATCTTTCATCTTTTTTTATAGCTTCCGGATTTCCATAAACTAGAAAAACTGTTCCATTTTTTAATTCAAGATTTTCTTTTAAATAATCTATTGTTTTAATACCAGCTTTTTCATTACCGTGAATCCCACCAAATATCGCAACTTTTTTTCCAGGCTTACCTGAATCAATTTCAATTATGTTATTTTCCATATTATTTTTTTAGTATCAATCATGATTAATTTAAATTATTTTAATAAAACAAAAACACCCCCGCACAAGGCGAGAGTGTTTTATAAAATATTAATTAAATAAATAGCATAAATTACCTCTCGCTGTGCGATAGATAATTATGATGCCAATTTGTATTTAATTTATACATAAATTAAATATACTGTATATTTTATTTTTTGCAACAAAAAACACCTCGTGTTTACCAAGCTGTCTTTTAATTGCCGTATGTTATGCGCGCTTTAGTGGACGTTGTTGAAACTGAAATTATGAATAAAGTTCGCTGTGAGATCCAATATCAATAAATCTCGCAATGTCACCATCTTTAATATAAATAGCTCTAATATTTCCTGTGATATTTATACTGCGATATTTTGACCACCTACCATGAAGTTTATGATTATTCAAACTTTCTTCTGTGGGATCAACAATAAATTTTTCAAATTGGTTAATAGCTTGAGCCTTTATTTTTTTTGATAATTTAGAAAAATTTTTATCAAATTTTTTAGATGTTACATACTCCATAATTAAAGAGATTTAAGGTGTGAAATAAATTCTTTTGAATTCATTGGTTTTGAAGAATCTCCTCTCAGGTACTCCTTTTCAGCCTCTCTAATTACATTTTGCAAGTAAGGCGAAGGAGTATATTCATTCGATGAAAGAATAATTTCTTTTTCACGAATGAATTGCTTAAGAAAGGCAGTTACTGCAGTACCTAAAGGTAACCCAAGTTCTTTGGAAACCTTCTGAGCTTCTTCCTTGATTGATTTGTCTAATTTAATATTTAATATGGTTTTAGTATTCATATACCATATTGTATATTATGGTATAATTTTGTCAAGTTGATACACTCAAGTAATTTATGAGCGAGAGAAGGGACTCGGTCACAAGTCACTAAGTATAATTCTTCGCCTCGGCCGGCTCGGCTCGAATTCTACTAAGTGCTCGCGACCCCGACTCAGATAAAAGTCTTCGCTTCGCGGGGCTTGCTCCAGACTTTTGTCTTCCGTCTTTCAAGTCTTTTCACCGCTGTAAAATAGTAAGACCCCAACACTTTCGTGTTGAGGCCTAACTATTTTATGCGCGCTTTCGTGGACGTTGTTGGAACTAAGTTGTGGAATAATAAGGTTATTTTCTCTTAAAAATCATTTCCATTTCGGGGATTGTATTTCCACTGGGAAAATTAAAGTTATCATCTGTTATTCTTTTTCCTGTATCAATAAAACCTAATTTCTCATAGAAGCTTATAGCTTTTTCATTGTAAGTAGCAACTTCAACTTTAATATCTGATCTTATATCGAAAAACTTAAAAGATTCTTCCCACAACATATAACCGATACCCTTACATTGATATGTAGGTAAGACATAGATTGCCCCTAGCTGATTACTATCTTCTCCTCTTCTTATCTTACATACGCCGACAACTAATTCATTCTCTTTTGCAACTAAAAAAGAAGAATTTTTATCCATATTTCTAATTCTATCTCTCACATCTTCGACTCCCTTTTTTGATATGCGATTTCTAAATCTTTCCTCTATATCTTCAACTGTTATCCCAAACTCTTTATTAGGATAAGTATCTAACCATGTTTTATATAAAACCTTTTGAATTTGTTCTGCATCTCCTGGTTTTGCTTTTTGAACATTAATCATATTAATCATATTATATCAAAAAACACCCCTATCTCTAGAGGTGTTTTAACTTGCGGCATGTTTGCGCGAGCGAAGGGACTCGAACCCTCGACCTTCCGCGTGACAGGCGGACGCTCTAACCAGCTGAGCTACGCCCGCATAATATTTGTTTAATCAAATAAAAACGATTAATCAAAATGATTATACGGTAAGTAATAATTTATCAAATTTTTAGAAAAGAAGCAATACTAGTTTTTATAATTTACGGCCAAACAATTCTTCGTACGGGCTTAGTTTTTCATCATCTTGGTCTTCGTAATCATCTACATCCTCATTAATTTCAATTCCGGAATCCATTAATTCTTTTTTAATTTTTTCAACTTCTAGGTTCAACTCTAGCTGTTCTTTATTTTCTTCTTTTGAAACTGTCTCAAAATCAGAAGCAGCAGCATCAATATTCTTTGGTATATATTCCCCATTATAATCTACATTTCCATAACCATCTGGACTTAACCTCGGTTTCATAAATTCCATCTGTTCACTAATCTGTGGATTGTTTTTTGGTACTTCATTCATAAAATAATTATATCAAAAAAATACAACAATTAAAAATAGGAAAAGTTTAAAATACTATCAGTAAAAAATGACGAAATAAAAAACTAAAAATTACCTTCATGGTTTTTAGTGTCGAGGGTGAGAATCGAACTCACGACCTTAGCTTTATGAGTGCTACGCTCTAACCAACTGAGCTACCCCGACAATTGATTGTTGCGGAGCCCGGACTTGCACCGGGGTCTAGAGGTTATGAGCCTCTCGAGATACTACTTCTCTACTCCGCGATAATAGTATTATTAATCTAACAAATTTTTGCGAAAGGTTCAAGTTTTACAAAATTTAGTTCCAAATAATAAATAGGGGAAATGTTTTAATTAATATAATAAAACTCTCTAAAAACTTTCTCATATAAGCCAATCACTCTTTCTGCTTCATCCTTTGATAGAACAAGACTTCCGCCATGAGCAATTCTATTTCTAATTTTGTGTGCATCCCAGGCATAATTCAAAGTCAAAAAGTCACTTTGCTCTATTTGTTTTAATTTCTCACCAATTGAAGTTCCATCATATCCCATTTTATCAAGCATTTCATCTAAAATAATATCTGCCTCAATAATGGCTTGTTTCCAATCGTTCTGATTATAAGAAGCAAGTAAAGATTGAATTTTATTCCATCTTCTATTCGATTGATTTTGAGTTTTTGGAGCCTGACCATTTTCACTAATTGGTAAATTAGAAACTGGCAAAGATGACCTAAGATCATCTTCTTGATTTATTATTTCATCGTCACCTTTTAATCCCTTAAGAGCACTGTTGCTACTTGGAATTTTCTTTTCAAATTCATTATTTGATTGAAAACCTTGTTGTTCCTTTTCCAACTTAATTTTTTTATCTAATGTTTTCTTTAAGTAAGAAGCCTTAAATGTAATTACAATTATGAAAATAATAATGATAATTGATAAAATTATCAAAACTGGCTTCAAGAAATTAAAAGCAATTGGAATAATATTAATAGCAGTCAAAAGTCCTACTTTATTAGTTATATCTGTTGAAATCACCCAACCATCAGGCGCCTTTTCAAAATCAATAAGCCACCAATTTCTGTTGAACCTATTTTCTGGTCCAGCCATAACCGTCCCTTTAGACAAAGCTTTTTGACTACCCAGAATATTTTCCCCAGGCATTTGTCGAACTACAACATCATTAATATTCGCCAGCTTGTCGCCCAGGTCAATATTTGATTTTACAATCATTTGCTCGATCGTTAATTTATCAGCTTCCCCTGTCAAATCATCAATTGAATCCATAACCCCAACCCTACCTAGAAAAGTCCCGAAAAACATCAACGCAAATATCGCCCCTAGAAATAAAAGGGCCATCTGTTGTCCATCTAATCCTGTTTCATCTGGTTTTTCTGGCATATTTAAATAGTTAACTTTATCTAATTCAACTTAATTTAATTTAAAGGAACTAAAATTGTAAAAAATATAAAATCCTTATGACTTTATTATCTCAAATTTTTTACCTAATTCGAAGAGTTTATCCTCTCTTTTATGATTTGCTAAAAATTGTATTCCAACTGGTAATTCGGCATCATTTTTTAATACTGTTCCATCTGGAATTGAAATAGCAGGAATCCCAGCCAAGTTTGCTGAAATGGTGAAGATATCAGCCAAATACATTTCTAAAGGGTCAGTTGATTTTTCTCCAATTTTAAAAGCTGGAGTTGGTGAAGTTGGCATTGCGATAACATCAACTGATTCAAAAGCTTTTGTAAAATCCTGACTGATTAAATTACGAACCTGCCACGCCTTTTTATAATATTGATCTGCGTACCCTGCTGATAAAACATAAGTCCCTAGCATAATTCTTCTTTTGACTTCTTTACCGATTAATTGACCTCGAGTTTTAAAATATCCTTCAATCAAATCCTTGCCATCAATTTTTGGTCCGTATTTAATTCCATCGTAACGAGCCATATTAGAAGAAACCTCTGCTGGCATCAAAATATAATAAACAGCTAACGAATATTTTAAATTTGGTAAATCAATTTCTTTTATTTCATAGCCTTCACTTTTTAATTTTTCAATTGACTCATTAAATCTTTTGATAACAGATTCATCTACTCCTTCCTTTAAAAAGTTGGTTGGCACACCGATTACTTTTACATCTGAATTTTTTTTATCTTTAGTATTATCAGTATCGTAACTAATCGAAGTTGAATCTTTTAGATCCTGACCTTTAATAGTATTAAAAATAATTTCTGCATCAGAAACGTTTTTAGACAATGGTCCAATCACATCAAGTGAACTCGCCATCGCCATTAATCCGTGCCTGGAAACACTTCCATAAGTTGGTTTTAAACCAACTACTCCACAGAAACTAGCAGGCTGTCTGATAGACCCCCCGGTGTCAGAACCCAGGGCCACAGGAACGCCGCCCATAGCCACAGCAGCAGCAGACCCGCCGGAAGAACCACCTGGTACATATTCAGGGTTAACTGGATTTTTAGTAACTCCATAAGCAGAATTTTCTGTAGACCCACCCATCGCAAATTCGTCCATGTTTGTCCTACCAATCAAAATTGCTCCAGCATCTATTAATTTTTGCGCTGCGGTAGCAGTATAAGTAGCCTTATAGTTTTCTAGAACTTTTGACGCTCCGCTGGTAATTTTTCCTTCTAGTAAAATATTATCCTTCAGGGCAACAGGAATTCCAATCATATCACCTTCTTGACCAGCATCAATTTTTTCTTGAGCTTCATTGATCTGTTTCTGCAGATCGTCATAGATTTCTAGAAAAGCATTAATTTCAACATTCTGATCGTGAATTCTATTTAGATAAAATTCAACAAGTTCTGACACAGAAAAATCATGACTTCTTAAACCTTTAGCGATTTCTTTGATTGTTAATTTTGAAAAATCTGACATATATTTTTAATTATTTTATTCTGAATTACTGATTTAAATTAATAGTTTCTAATTAGTAGCTTGAATTAAAGCACTTTTCTAACTTTTATATAATTATTTTCAGAATCTGGTGCTGATTCTATTATTTTATCTGTATTGATTCCAGATTCATGCGGGTTTTCGTCTTCTCGCATAACATTTCTAGACATTGAATTTTCTAAAATCAAATCTTCAGAAGAATCAACAGCTTCTTTTAATGTACCAATATATGACAAAATTTCAGAAAATTCCCCAGCATATTCTGAAACTTCAGATTCTGTTAATTCAAGCCTTGATAATTGAGCTAATTTTTTAATTCCTTCTTCATTCATATCGATTTATAATAGCAAATATAGTTAAATAAATAAACTAGTATTTTATTTAAATAAGCTCGGTAATCTAAAACATTAAATGACATTCGACAAATTTAGTTTCTCACAAACCCTCTGGTAGTTACCCCAAAATATCCAATAGCAGGTTCTATGTTTTTATCAATTTGGAATTGTATTAAAGCAGATCTAGTTTCGTGACCAAAAAATCCTGTAGCTCCTGATGGTAATTGATAGCCTTTGTTGATTAGATACTGTTGTAGTTGTTTAACATCTTCCCCTTCTAAACCAAGGTGTAGGTCACGGGTAAAGTTATATATGTTGGCTTGGTTTGTAATGTTAATTGTGTTTGTGC
>CAZKXE010000010.1:0-11284 GCA_964556855.1 uncultured Candidatus Saccharibacteria bacterium | reverse complement strand
TAGTAAAGTTAAGTCAGGACTACGTCCCACATATTTTTTAGCAATCGAAACAACTAGCCTTAGGTTTGCTTTTGCCAATAGATTTATAGCTTCTTCATCACCGGACTCAATTCTTTTGGCCAGATCTTTCTCCTCAAAAGCCATAATTAAAGGGTATTGCCCAATTTCCTTTAGATACATCTGAATTGAATCATATTGAGAAGGATTTTTGCCATATAAATATCTTTTTGTGTCTTCTTCTTTTTCGACTTCTAAAAATCCGCCACCCTCTAAAATATCAACACCGGCTGTTTCAAATAACTCGTATAAGTCACCCAAAAATTCAATATCAATTTCTATATTTGGAAATTCTTTTAGTATCTCGTCGTATGTTATGAACCCCTTTTTTTTACCCTTAGCCAAAAGCTGACTAGCATTTTTCTGCCAATCTAATTTTTTTGAAGGTGATTCATTTTTCCTTGTTTTTGTAGATTTACTTTTATTTTTATTCTTTAAATTTCCTGTATCTGTTTTTTTATTTTCTTTTTTGTTTATTTTTTTATTTTTATTTGTAGGCTTACCAGTTGCTTTGGTTTTTTTATTAGCCACTTTTTTATTTGAATCTTTTGTTTTTGAGCTTTTATTTTTCTTTGAATTAACTACTTTTTTATTATTTTTAATATTTTTTTTGTTAGCTTTTTTGATAACTTTAGTTATTTTTTTTGTCTTAGCTTTTATATTTGAAGCCTTTTTATTTTGTGTAGAAACTTTTTTAGAAGTTTTTTTGTCTTTTTTATATTTTTTTGTACTCTTTTCAGATTTTTTCTTTGACATAAAACACTATTTTTAATTATATAAAATTCTTTCAATAAATGGAAGTAAGTTTTGCAATTGCTAACTTAATTCATTTATCTTTCTTGAGAGTTGATCAATTTTTTCTAGAATTTTTTCAGCTTCCTCGTTCATGTTTTTTAACTCAGCTTGATTCAATTTTTGTTTTTGCTCTTCCCTCTTTAAATTTAAGGATTTTAATTTCAAATTAGTTAGCAGATCTGTAACGTTTTTAACCATTTCTTCTTTTATTAATTTAGCTTTGCTGTCATACATTTTTTCTGTTTTGTAAATTAATTCATTCCTTTGTTCACTTAATATTTTTTTTATCTCATTAAACCTATCATTACCTAATACATTTTTAATTTGATCTTCAAACTCGCTTACTTTGATGATTGGTTCTGAGGCTGATTCTTGCCAAAACAAAATTCCAAATAATTGTTCTTCTACCATCAGTTTCAATCTATAATTTTTATCTTTACTTTCTAAATCCTTATTTGTAAATTTCATACCATCATCTAAATTATCAATCAAATATCCATCATCATGTTCATTTTTTAGTTTGTATTTATCTAATTCTGTTTCAATTGATTTTTCTGAAACATTCAATTTTGAATGGATTAAATTAATAAAGTAAGACTGTTCAATACTATTTGAAATACTAGCAAGATACGGTATTAATTCGTCTAAAATTAACCTTCCTCTTTTTCTAGAATCCTTTTCTTCTAAAATTGAGTCAATTGCTATTTCAATAATATGTTTTGAATTCTTTACTATATCCTTCCACTTTTCGGAATCTCTTAAAATTAAATCCGCCGGATCTTCTCCTTGCGGGATGGGAGCTATTTTAACATTCATTCCAAGAGTTAGTGCCATTTGCCAAGCCTTCCTTGATGCTCTAAATCCTGCACCATCCGAATCATAAGCAATTACAAGATTTTCTGAGATCCTATTAACTAATTCAAGTTGATCTTTTGTTAGGGCAGTCCCAGAAGATGCAACAGTATTTTTATATCCAACCTGATGAGCCATAATTAAATCAACCTGACCTTCTACTAAAATAGTAAAATCAAATTTTCTAATATTATTTTTAGCTCGATCAAAGCCATGCAGTATATGAGACTTACTGAATAAGATCGTTTCGGGGCTATTTAAATATTTTGCAATATTACTATTAGCTTCTCCAAAATGTCTTCCTGTAAATGCTACGGGGTCACCCGAAGAATTAAATATTGGGAAAATAATTCTATTTCTGAAACGATCGTAATATTTACCAGAATCACTTTTTTTTATTAGTCCAACCTTTTCTAGATTTTGAACTGATATTTGTTTTTTTGTTAAATAAGAATATAAATTATCCCAACCTTCTCCAATAAATCCAATTCTCCAGTCCTTAATAGATTCTTTTGTTAGTCCCCTCCCTTCAAGATATTTTAATGCTTCAATATTTTTCTCTAAATTTTTTTCAAAAAAAACAGTTGCTTCTTCTAAAATACTTTTTAGTAAATCTGACTCACCTTTTTCCTTTTGTGATTCATTTGTCAGAATAACACCTGCCCTATCAGCTAGATTCTTTAATGCCGTCTTGAATTCAATTCCTTCAAATTCCTGAACGAAGGAAAAGATATCCCCATTAGCACCACAACCAAAGCAATAATAATTATTTCTTTCCGGTGAAATAACCAAAGAAGGCGTCTTTTCATTGTGAAATGGACACCTGGCTTTGAAATTCTTTCCGGCTTTTTGCAAATTAATATACGAACCTACAACCTCCTGAATACTGAGCCTTTCCTTGATTTTTAAGATATCATCTTTGCTCATTTGATTTGAAATTAAACTATTAATTAGAATTCCTTAGTTGCCTAAAAATTTCTACTATCGATATTTTCTTCTTCAAATCGATCATTCATTTCTTTTTCAATTGCTTCCACAGCCTTATACTTTTTACTTCCCTTAAATCCTGTTCCTGCTGGGATTAATCGTCCTAAAATAACATTTTCTTTTAGTCCTGTTAGTTCATCCTCAATTCCTTTCACCGCTGAATTAATAAGAATTTTGGTAGTATGCTGGAATGAAGCAGCTGATAGGAAGCTCTTTCTTGTTAATGACACTTCTGTAATTCCTAGAATGATTTGTGTGTAGCTAGATGGTTCACCACCATTTTCTTTAACAATACTGTTTGCTTTCTCTAAATCAATCTTTGAAACAATGTCTCCTGTAGTGTATTTTGTATCTCCTCCAGTAAGAACTTTTACTCTTGAGAACATTTGACGAATTATAACTTCAATATGTTTTCTTGAAACAGGTTCTCCCTGTAATTCGTAAATTTTATTAATTTCATGAATAATGTAATTTTCTGTTTTTTGTTTTCCGCCATATTTGAACAAATCGGATAGATCAGCAGAACCGTCAGTCAACAATTGACCAGCTTCAACTTTTTCATTCTTTTTGATTAATATAGTTCTCATTGGAGGAACAGAGTATTCAATTTCTTGGTCCTTAGATTTTAATTGACCCTCATCTGATAGGACAGTAATAATTTTATCTTTTCCTTCATCTCTGATTTCAGATACAATTCCACTAGTCTTTGAAATAGTCGCAGCAGATTTTGGCTTCCTTCTTTCAAAAATTTCTTCAACACGAGGAAGACCCTGAGTAATGTCTCCACCAACAGAAGCTGTACCACCAGCATGGAAAGTACGCATTGTTAACTGTGTACCAGGTTCACCAATCGCTTGAGCAGCCACCGTACCGACAGCTTCTCCAAGATCTACCATTTCATCATTACCTAGATCAACACCATAACATTTGGTACAGATACCTCTTTCACTTTCACAAGTTAAAGGAGACCGAACAAAAACAACTTCAGTATCACTGTTTTCAATTTCATCTGCATCTATTTTACTTATCATGTGACCTTTCTTGAACGAAATATTTTCGCCTGAATCTTTCAAATCCTTAGCCAAAACTCTACCTCTAATTTTTTTAGATAGTGCAATATCAATTCCAGAATCACTGTTTCGGTAAATCTCAATAAATTGTTTAGTTCCACAATCCTCCTCAGAAACTACAACGTCTTGTGCAACATCGAACAGTCTTCGAGTCAAATATCCAGCTTTCGCAGTGTTCAAAGCGGTGTCGGCTAGACCCTTTCTTGATCCATGAGTAGATGTGAAATATTCAATAGGTGAGAAACCTTCCTTTGATGAAGAAAGAACTGGGAATTCAACTTCTTCACCCTTAGAGTTTACAATCAAACCTTTCATACCAGCCATGTTTGTTAATTGCCCTAATGAACCTCTGGCTCCAGATTTCCACATATCATAAACAGGTCCATTTTCATCCAATGTTCCAGGTATTAATTCTTGCAGTTCATCTTTGGCTTCGTGCCAAATAGAAGTAATTTTTCTCTTTCTTTCAGAATCAGAAAGCAATCCTTCGTTATATTGCCCAACAATAGTTTTAACTTTTTCAGTTGCGGCCGCAACGATTTCGGGTTTCTTTTCTGGTACCTTAATATCATCCATTGCCCAAGTGATACCTGATTTTGTAGCATACTTAAATCCAAAGTTTTTTATACTGTCCAAAATTTCTGGCAAATTTGCTACTCCATAAATTTTTAATAAGTCAGCCACAATTTTTGACATCTTGGCCTTGTTAATTTCCTCGTTAATATATGGATAGTCTTCTGGCAAGGCAGAGTTAAATAAAATTCTACCGACGGTTGTTTCTATTGAGTGACCGTCCTCTGAATAGAATTTAGTTCCCTCTTTTCCTCTAATTTTTATTTTGGCTCTCAACCCAACAATTCCAAAATCGTAAGCTGTGATTGCCATGTTTGGACCACCGAAATATTTATCCTCACCAGTATCATTCTTTACAATCTTTGTCATCCAGTAACATCCAAGTAAAATATCAAGCAACTTTGCAGCCACAACAGGATCACCTGAGCCAGGCTTTAAAATATTTTTATCTGCTGACATAATTTCTCTTGCTTCATATTGTGCAGCAACAGATAATGGTACATGAACAGCCATCTGGTCACCGTCGAAGTCGGCGTTAAAAGCTGTACAAACCAATGGGTGAACCTGAATAGCTTTACCTTCAATCAAAATAGGTTTAAACGCTTGAATTCCAAGTCTGTGCAATGTAGGAGCTCGGTTTAATAGAACATATTTATCCTTAATAACATTTTCAATTATTTCCCATACTTCTGGCACACCATCATCAATTAATTTTCCAGCTCCACGAATATTGTGAGCTAATTCTTTTTTAAGTAATTGAGAAATTACAAAGGGTCTAAATAATTCCAAGGCCATATTTTTTGGCAACCCACATTCATTCAATTTCAATGTCGGTCCAATCACAATTACTGAACGTCCTGAATAGTCTACTCTTTTTCCAAGTAGGTTTCTTCGGAATAAACCATTTTTTCCTTTAAGGTTATCGGCTAGTGATTTTAGTGGTCTTTTTTGAGACTGACTAATAGGGTTGTTACCTGAATTATGTCTAATTGAATTATCAATTAAAGCATCAACTGCTTCTTGAAGGATTCTCTTTTCATTTCTTAAAATTACATCAGGAGCATCAATATCAATCAATTTTTTTAATCGATTATTTCTATTTATAACTCTTCTATATAAATCGTTTACATCTGAAGTAGCCTGTCTACCACCATCAAGTGCAACCATCGGTCGTAGTCCAGGAGGTATAATCGGGATATGTTTTAGGAACATCCATTCTGGCCTAATTCCTGATTTATCCATTGATCTAAAAAGACTAAGTCTTTTATTAATTTTATCTCTTGAAACTGCAGGAGCTGAATCTTTTTCAACTTCCAACTTTTCAATAATTTTCTTTAGATCTAATTTAGATAAGATATGGTAAATGGCTTCAGCACCAATTTCGGCTTCAAAAAGAGACCCGAATTTCATCGAGAACTTATGATATTCAACTTCGTTAATTACTCTTCCCTCAACGATACTATCGATTTCTTTTTTAGTGCTTATGTATAATTCCTTTAGTTTTTCTTTTGTTTTTTCATCCTGAGCAGCTTTAACTTTATTTTTAAATTCAGATTCTATATCTTTTAGAATTCTCTTTCTTTCTTCTTCATCAACTTTTGTAATCAAATAACCAGCGAAATAGATTACTTTTTCAATGTCTCCTGCACTCATTCCCATAACAGAAGCAATTCTTGAAGGCATGCTTCGTAAAAACCAAATATGAGAAACTGGTGCAGCTAAGGTAATGTGCCCCATTCTATCACGACGAACCACAGATCTAGTGATTTCAACTCCACATTTTTCACATATAATTCCTTTGTATCGTGGTCCTTTATATTTTCCACAATAACATTCATAGTCTTTTTCTGGACCAAAGATTCTTTCATCGAACAGACCATTTTTTTCTGATCTCTGAGTTCTATAGTTAACAGTTTCTGGTCTTGTGACTTCTCCATGTGACCATTCCAAAATCTTTTCTGGTGAAGCAAGCTTCAATATAATTTTATCTATTTCTGGTTTTTTTGTTTTTTGATACATATATTTTTTATAAAGTTAAAGCCATTAATTTTCCTCTGATTCGTCTTCGCCTTCTTGTAAATCAACATCTAGTGATAAACCTCTCATGTTTTTAACTAATACATCGAATGATGCTGGTATGTTAGTTTGAGTAATAGGTTCACCCTTAACAATTGCATCAAATGCTGCTGATCGACCTAATATATCATCTGATTTATAAGTCAGCATTTCTCTTAATGTATGAGCCACACCATGACCCAATAATGCCCAAACTTCCATCTCTCCAAATCTCTGTCCTCCGTTTTGTGCTTTACCACCTAGAGGTTGTTGAGTAATTAATGAGTAAGGACCAATAGATCTCATGTGTAATTTGTCCTCAATCATATGGTTAAGTTTCAATATATACATATAACCAACAGAAACATCTTGCTGGAATTTTTCTCCATTTCTTCCATCATAAAGTGCAGCTTTCCCGTCTTCTTGCAGCCCTGCTTTTTTTAATTCTTCACGGATTTCTTCTACAGTTGCACCGGCAAAAGCTGGGCAAATTGCTTGGTAACCCAAATGCTTCGCAGCGTGTCCCAAGTGTAATTCCAAAATCTGACCAAGGTTCATACGAGAAGGAACACCAAGTGGAGTCAAAATAATATCTACAGGTTTTCCGTCTGCAGTATAAGGCATATCTTCTTCTGGTAATACAGTAGAAATAACTCCTTTGTTACCATGTCGTCCGGCTAATTTATCTCCAACTGTAATATTTCTTAGTTGAGCAATTTCGATATGAACTCTCTTAATAATTCCAGAATCTAATTTATCTCCATTTTCTCTAGAGAAAACTTTTACTCCAACAACTCTTCCTCTTAGCCCACCTTCCGCTCTTTTTGAAGAGTCTTTTACTTCACGAGCTTTTTCACCAAAAATAGATCTTAATAATCTTTCTTCAGGAGTTAATTGAGTTTCTCCCTTTGGAGTAATTTTACCAACCAAAATATCATCTGGTCGCACTTCTGCACCAACTCTAATTATTCCTTCTTCATCTAGGTTTTTTAATTTATGATCACTAACATTTGGAATATCAGAAGTTGTTACCTCCGGCCCAAGTTTAGTATCTCGAACATTAACTGTAATTTCCTCTAAATGAACTGATGAAAGAGATTGATCTTTTACTAATTTTTGAGAAATAATAATCGCATCTTCGTAGTTAGAACCATTCCAAGACATGAAGGCAATTCTCATGTTTTTACCAATAGCAATTTGTCCATTATCTGATGATGAACTATCTGCTAATAGTTCGCCTTTTTTAACTTTTTGTCCCAAATCAACTGTTGGTCGGTGGTGGAATGAAGTGAAACCGTTTGTTCTTTCGAAATTAGAGAGAATATATTCATCTTCTTTTCCTTTTTGATTTTTTATTACAATTTTTTTAGCATCAACTTTTATAACTTCTCCAGCTTCTTCTGCTTTTAAAATTCTATTTGAAAATTCTAGTGCTTTTCCTTCTAGACCTGTTCCAACTAGTGGAGCTTCAGCTCTTAATAATGGAGTAGCTTGTTTTTGCATGTTAGATGCCATCAAAGCACGGTTTGCATCATTGTGATCCAAGAAAGGAATCATAGAAGTCGCTACAGAAAAGGCTTGGTTAGGTGCCACATCAACATAGTCAACTTCTTCTTTTTTAACTACTTCTGGTCTACCACTAACTCGAACATCAATATATTTTTCAATAAAAACACCTTTTTCGTCAACTGGTGCTGTATAATTGGCAATTTTATAATTTTCCTCTTCTAAAGCATTCATAAAAATGATTTCCTTGGTGATTTTTCCTTTTTCAACTTTTGCATAAGGAGTTTCAATCATTCCAAAATGATTAGTTCTGGCATGAATACCAAAACGCAAAACCAAACCAATGTTCGGTCCTTCTGGTGTATGAATTGGACATAATCTACCATAATGAGATGGGTGAACATCACGAACATCTAGTCCAGCTCTTTCTCGTGATAATCCTCCGGGACCTAGGGCAGAAAGTGTTCTAAGGTGTTCGATTTCAGACAACATATTATATTGTTGCATGAACTGAGATAATTGGTTAGTAGTAAAGAATTCCTTAATTCTAGCCTGCATTGGTCGAGGTGCAATCAAATTAATCGGTAAGGTTGTATCAGTATCGATTGTAGACATTCTATTTTGAATGTTTCTTTTCATCTGAGCTAGACCTGTTCGAATTTTTTGTTGCAATAATTCTCCAACATAACGAACTCTTCGGGATCCCAGGTGATCAATATCATCGGCTTCAGCACCATTAGTGTGATTTAATTTAATAATGTTGTTAATAATCACAACTACATCATCAATTGTTAGATTTTTTTTATCTAAGCTTTTTTTATCAACAGGTAAATTAAATCTGTTGTTAAATTTAAATCTTCCAACCTCTGAAAGGTCATATCTTGATGGGTCTAATATTGAATCAACAAATTCTCTAGCATTTTCTAGGGTAGCTAATTCCCCGTCTCTTAATCTTTTGTAAATATCAAGATAAGCTTCATCAATAGTTTTAACTGTATCTTTTTCAAGGGTTTTCTCGATAGCAGCCAAAGTTAATTCATCTTTTTTAAATAATTTTTTTATTTCAGCATTAGTATGAGCCCCCATCACTCTTAGGAATGATGTAACTGGAAATTTTCTGTTTCTGTCAATTCTAACGTAAACAATATCTTCTAGGTCAGTTTCCATTTCAATCCATGCACCTCTAGCTGGAATAATTTTTGATCCAAAAACTGTGTGCCCCTTTAAAATTTGGCTTGTAAATAAAATTCCATAAGAACGAGCTAATTGCGGGACAATAACTCTTTCTACACCATTAATTACAAAAGTTCCGTATCTAGTCATTAAAGGAAAATCTGAAAGGAAAATTTCCTGTTCTTTTTCTGTTCCTGTAATTTTATTTATTAATTTTACAGTGACTTTTAATGGAGCCTCGTAGCTTAATTTATTTGCCTTGGCATATTTATCGTCGTATTTTGCTTTATCAAAAGAAAAATCAAGAAATTGTAATTCGAACTTTTTCTCTGAATAATCCTGGATTGATTTAAATTCATTAAAAACTTCTTTTATTCCATCTTTTTTTAACCATTCAAATGAAGCCAATTGTCCTTCAAATAAATTAGGTAAATCAATTGCTGATTCACGATATTTTTTAAAGTACTTTTTCGGCCATTGACCTACATTCAAGTCAAATTCAGTGTTTTGTACGCTTTTTTCAGTAGCCATATATTAGTAAGATTATTATTTATAAAAAAAACAAAATAAAAACCTTTGATCCCTAAAGATTTTTATTTTAAAAAATATTTTTTTGTTTTATATAAATTGAAGCTGCATTTAAGAGCAGTCTTAAAATTATTAATTTACCCAACCATTGGACACAAGGACTCAATCATTTATCCACTTGACATAGAGTGTAACACAAAAATACTATTTTTGTCAAAAATTATCTAACAAGTTATCCACAATTACTATTTAATTGCCTTTTTTCCAATCCTCAATTTCCTTATGATTCCCACTCAGTAAAACTTTTGGAACCTTGTAATTTTTGTTTTTATACCTGAAAGTTTCAGGTCTAGTATAAACGGCATGATTTGAAATACGGTTTTCCTCAATAGAATCAAAATTTCCCAGCACACCAGGGATTTGTCTAGAAACAACATCCATCATAACCATAGCTGGTAATTCACCACCTGTTAAAACATAATCACCAATTGAAATTGCTTCGGTTTTGAAAACTTTTCTGACCCTTTCGTCAATTCCCTCATAACGTCCACAAATTATAATTAAATGCTTAAATTTGATAGAATATTTTTTAGCAATCTGATTACTAAATTTTTCACCCCCAGGACTAAGAAATACTATTTTGACATTTTTTTTCTGACCCTTGGCTTTTTGAATGGCTTTAATAACTGGCAAGGCTTCGATTACCATCCCGGGTCCACCAGCATACGGTTTTTGATCTACACGATGATTCTTATCTTTTGTAAAATCACGTGGGTTATAAAAAGAAACCTTGATTTTTTTATCTTTCAGGGCGCGACCAATAATTGACGCATTAATATAACTATCGAAGCTCTCGGGAAATAATGTAACGATATGAAAATTCATAATATTAAAATAGTCTTTTTATGTTAAAAAGTAAAGAGTAGGTTAAACACAAACAAAAAACTCCCGGGTTTGGGAGTTTTTTAAAATTTATATTTAGGACAAGCTAGATCTTTAAGTCTTCTATATCTGAATCAATTGATGATTCATTAGTTTGGCTTCTTTCGCTGCCCTCTGGTTCGTTAATTTTTAGGTTAACTCTTGCATTATTTTTCATTCCCACTACTCGTAGTAGAATTCTAATAGCCTTTGCTGTATTTCCCTGTCTACCAATAATTTTTCCCATGTCTTCTTTATTAACACCTAGTGTTAATAAAACACCCATTTCGTCAACAGTTCGATCGATCTTCACACTTTCTGGGTAATCGACTAGAGATCTTACGACATAGTCTAAAAATTGATAATCTAATTCTTTTTCTGACATTATATTTATTATTATTTTTGAAAAATGCAGTATTAACTGCTTGTGTTAATTATATTATTATAAGTATTTTTGTCAATTTAAAAGCCCGCTAGTTAACGGGCTTTTAAATAAAAATTTTATTTATTTAAAGTTATTTGACTTCTTCCTTTGATTCTTCTGCCGGTGCTTCCTCAATTTTTACTTCTTCTGCTGGGGTTTCAGCGACTTCCTCCTTTACTTCTTCAGCAACTTCTTCTTTAATTTCTGCTGCTGGCGCTTCAGTAGCTGTTTCAACAACTTCCTCTTTTACCCCTTCAACAACCTCTTCCGCTGGAGCTTCGGCTTGTTTTTCAGCTTCTTCTTTTAGGGCTGCAGCTTTAGCTTCTTCCTCTTCTTTTTCCTT
>CAZKXE010000009.1:0-12373 GCA_964556855.1 uncultured Candidatus Saccharibacteria bacterium | reverse complement strand
AAAAAATTGCAAAGTTTTTGAAACCAGATATAGCGGTGATTACAACTTTTGGAACCGTACCCGTACATGTTGAATATTTTGATCACCCAGAAGATTTAATGAAGGAGGAATCAAAGATTATTGATTATATAAAAGATGGCGGTTCATTAATTTTAAATGCCGATGATCCTGAAGTATTAAAGTTAAAAGATAAGTCACATGTAAAAACTTATACATATGGGATCACAAATGATATCGCAGATACTTTGGCCACTAATCAAAATAATATTTTGACAAATGATTTTAAAGGAATTAGTTTCAAAGCAAATTACGAAGGTAATGTTATACCAGTTTCAATTAAAAATGTATTAGGTGCACAATATATTTATTGTGCACTAGCGGGAATGACTGTAGCCAAAATCCTTGGCTTATCAGAAATCACTGTGGCTGAATCAATTTCAGAATTTGTACCTGCCCAGGGAAGAATGAATTTAATCAAAGCAAAAAATGATTCAATGGTGATTGATGATACTTATAATTCGTCTCCTGTGGCCTTGCACAAGGCATTGGAGGCACTTGGTGATTTAGAATGTGAAGGAAATAAAATTGCTATCCTAGGAGACATGTTAGAAATAGGGAGATTTTCCCATAGTGAACATGTGAAGGCTGGTGAATTTATTAAAGAAATTGGGATAGATTATCTAATCACAGTTGGTCTAAGGGCTGATGAAATTGCCGAGGGGGCAATCGCGGCTGGTATGAATAAAGAAAACATTTCTAGCTTTAAAACTTCAGAGGAGGCTATCGCAAAATCACTAGAAATTTTGAATTTGAAAAAACAGAGCATGGTCCTAGCAAAAGGATCACAAAGCATCAGAGTTGAAAAAATTGTGAAAGAATTGATTGAAAATCCTGAAAAAGCTGGTAAATTATTAGTAAGGCAAGAAAAGGAATGGCTTGCCAGGTAAACAGTTAAATATTGGCCCTATCGTCTAACGGCTAGGACGGAGCCTTCTCAAGGCTCAAATCAGAGTTCGATTCTCTGTAGGGTCACCAATTAGAGCGCTGTTTGAGCGCACGAGGGGGGTTTTTGATATAATTAGGCCATGTCCAAAAGATGTTATGATATCATAGAAAAATATTATGCAGATAATCCGCAGCTCAAGGAACTATACCTTGTACATGTGGAACTGGTGCGAGACAAGGCCACGGAGATCGCTAAGAGTAAAACTGACTTAAATCCAGATATAGATTTTATTTCGGAAGCAAGTCTACTTCATGATATCGGAATCTTTCGAACAAGTGCACCCTCCTTGTTTTGTACAGGTGAGGCGCACTATCTTGAACATGGATATTTGGGGCGTGAAATATTAGAGTCAGAAGAACTTCCTTTACACGGACTTGTTGCAGAACGCCACACTGGGTCTGGAATTAGTGAGAAAGAAATAATTACTCGAAATTTGCCATTACCTAAACGGGACATGCTCCCTACGTCTATTGAGGAAAAGATAATATGCTACGCAGACTGCTTCTTTAGCAAAGATCCTACAAAATTAACGTACAAAAAAAGTATTGATGAGATAAGAGAAGGGTTGCTCAAATTTGGACAAGTGTCTGTTGACCGTTTCAATGCATTGCATGATTTATTGTGCAAAGATAGTGAGTCTTTGTTTAAATGATAAACGTTCGAGAAGGGTCAGGCTGAAAATTAAAAATTTTAAAAACAAGCGTTGTGGTGTAATGAATCCTTGAGTTCTATCACGAAAAGGCTCACCAATTAGAGCGCTGTTCGAGCATTCGAGAAGAATTAATCTGTTATAATTAACTCTATGAAATACAATAAACTCGTGAGAGATAAAATTCCCCAAATTTTAGATGCAAAAGGTATTACATACGAACAAAGAGTTGCGGGCGATAAGGAATATTTATCAGAATTGATTAAAAAACTAGAAGAGGAATCGCAAGAATTTAAAGAAAGTGGGGAACCTGAAGAATTGGCAGATGTTCTGGAAGTTATAGACTGTCTCTTAAAACTTCCAAAATATTCTAATGTTTACGATATTAAAACTCAAAAGAGAGAAGAGCGTGGCGGTTTTGATGACAGAATTATTTTAAAAGGGGAGAAATAAAAATAAAGGTATAGTATTGTTTAGAGTTGTAAAAAACAATAAAGGTGAAATTGATGGAAGAGTTTTTGACTTAGATAAACAAGGACAAGCCGACCTGTCTTGAAGTCTTTTCCTTTTAACGACAGAGCTCTCGAGTTTTATAAAAGGTATGGATTTGTTAAAACTGACAAACCCACACAAATGTGGAGGGACCTTTTGCCTTATATCGAAATGGTGATAGTTGCTGATGAGGTGGAGGAGTAGGAGGGATGGGCGGTTGAGAAAATAAAACAAAAGAGTAAAATGTATTGTATGACTCAAATTGAAGAATTAACCAAAAAAGTTGAAGAATTTCGTGATGCAAGAAATTGGAAACAATTTCACAATCCTAAAGATTTAGCCCTGTCTCTTGTTTTAGAGTCAGCTGAATTGATGGAACATTTTCAATGGAAAAATGCGGAAGAAATGGATAAACACATTTTAGTAAATAAAGGTGAGATTTCAGAAGAATTGGCAGATGTTTTTTATTGGACATTATTAATAGCAAAGGACTTTAATATTGATTTGGAAAAAGCCCTGGAATTAAAAATAGATATTAATAATAAAAAATATCCTGTTGAAAAAGCTAAAAATAAGCATACTAAATATACAGAATTATAAAATGACTGAAATTAAAACCTTTAGATTTCAAAAAGATAAATTTAATGATATAAAAGAATATCATTTTGGCGACAACTGGCCTGTAGTTTATCTTTTAGAAGATGGAAAAGAAATATATATTGGAGAAACAACCAATGCTTATAATCGAAGTCGGCAACATTTTGAAAATCCAGAAAGAGCCAAATTAAAAAACATTCATATTGTAACTGATGAAGAATATAATAAATCAGCAGCGCTGGATATAGAATCATTATTAATTCAGTATATTGTTGCTGACGAAAAATTTATTGTCCAAAATGGAAATGGAGGTTTAAAGGACCATGAATACTATGATAGACCTAAATACAAAAATAAATTTGAAAATATTTGGGAAAAATTAAGAGAAATGTCTTTGGTAAAAAAGAATTTAATTCAAATTAGAAATAGTCAGATTTTTAAATACTCACCATATAAAAATTTAACAGATGACCAGATAAATATCGTCACTAATTTAAAAAAGATTTTAAAAGAAAATAATAGTGGGTCAATTCTAATAAATGGAGGTCCGGGAACTGGAAAAACGATATTGGCAACTTATATGATTAAAAATTTATCTGAACATGATGATTTTAAGCATATGAAAATTGGATTCGTTGTGCCAATGTCTTCTTTAAGAAAAACAATTAAAGCCGTCTTTAAAAATATTAAAGGTTTAAAATCATCAATGGTTATTGGCCCCAGTGAAGTTGCGAATGAAAAATATGATATTTTGTTTGTTGATGAAACACACAGATTAAAACAGAGAAAAAATTTAACACATTATCCATCCTATGATTCAATGAATAAAAAATTAGGTTTAGATAAAAATTCTACAGAGCTTGATTGGATATTAAACTCATCGAATTTTCAGGTTTTCTTTTATGATAAAAATCAAAGTGTTGTACCCGCAGATATTGAACACAGCACATTATCTAGATTAAAGTTTATACATAAAGAAAAATTAGAAAAACAAATTAGAGTAAAAGGTGGTGAAAGATATATTAATTTTATTAATAACATTTTTGATTTAGAAGCATCAGAATGTAACTTTGAAGACTATGATTTTAAAATATTTAATCATGTTGATGATATGATTAATGAAATTAAAAATAAAAATAATGAATATGAATTATCTAGAGTAGTTGCTGGTTATGCATGGCCATGGAAAACAAAAAAAGGCGGAGAATATGATATAGAAATAGATGGACTAAAATTATCTTGGAATTCTATTTCTAGTGATTGGGTTAATTCAAAAAATTCAATCAATGAGGTTGGATGCATCCATACAATACAAGGTTACGATTTAAATTATACAGGAGTAATTATTGGACCTGAATTATCATACGATCCAGAAAAACATGAATTGATTGTACATAAAAATAAGTACGAAGATTTTAACGGTAAAAGATCAATGTCCAGTCCAGAAGATTTAAAGGGATATATTGTTAATATTTATAAAACATTATTAACTAGGGGAATATATGGAACTTACGTTTACATTTGTGATGATAAGCTAAGAAAATATTTTGAGGAATCTATTAACGAAGATATTTTCATCTAAACCCTCCCCGCCACCACAAACTTCATATCTCTACCAGAGCATTATAAAGTCTTATCTAAATAATAATTTTAAAAATATATTAAGCTCTTAGAGTTGGGGTGTGTTTGATCCAACCTACACGTTGCTTTTTAAGTCAAAAAAGAGTAAATTCGTAGATGGATTGAGAGCACAACTCAAATTTAAAAAAGCCAACACTGTATTGGTGTTGTGTACTTGAACAACGAAAGGTAGACGTAGCAGTGAAAAGAAGGAAAATAGAAATGAACGAGCAACAAGAGGTGATTGATGTGCTTAAAAGGGTTGGCGCTGTCATCACTGACAGTCATATCGTCTACACTTCAGGCAAGCACGGCTCGGCATATGTTAACAAGGATGCGGTTTATCCGCATACATGGGAAACATCTCAGCTCTGCTATATGATCAGTCGTCAATTCAAGGATAATAACGTTCAGGTGGTTATTGCTCCGGCAATCGGTGGAGTCATCCTGATGACATGGACAGCCTATCATCTTACGAAATGGACTGACCGTGATGTGTTGGGTGTTTACGCCGAGAAGGATGGGGATGGTTTCGTCATCAAGCGTGGTTACGATAAAATCGTCACCGGAAGGAACGTCTTGGTTGTGGAGGACATCCTCACTACTGGCGGCTCGGTGAAGAAGGTTATCGAAGCTGTGCGGAATCTTGGTGGCAACATCGTTGGGCTTGGGGTTCTCTGCAATCGCGGTGGAATCACAGCAGAGGATGTTGGCGGAGTGCCAAAGCTTTTCTCCCTCGCGGATGTGAAGCTCGAAGCCTGGGATGAAGCGGAATGCCCGCTTTGTGCACAGGGTGTACCGATTAACACGGACGTTGGCAAGGGAAGGGAGTTTCTAGCGCGGAAGCAGGTGTAACTGCAACACAAAGGCTCTAACATCGTAAGGTGTTAGGGTCTTTCTTCATGGTGTCTAGTGCACGACCCTCGGGTACGGCGCTTTTTTCTTTTTCTTGCTTTTTGAATTGATAGTGCTAGATTAACAAAAGGAAGTAGTGTGTTTCTATATATAAAGAAATCTAAAGAGTGCACATTTTATAATAAATAATTGCAAACAGGTGGTTGTAGCTAAAAGATGCTGTATTTATCGGCATTTCTTAGCTGCAACTGCCACAACGGTTAGTTGAGTAAAACAATAAAAGGGAAAAAGCCATGAATATGGAAAAAGCCATCAGCAACGACCACGAGTTTATAGCTCAGGTTATCCGGGCTCTGCCAAAGCATATGGGACATGATGTTAAGCAGGGTTGGATCGAAAATCCACGTGCCCTTGCAAAGGCACTCTCTGAGGCGCTCTGTCCGCCATTAGAATGCGATTACGGGTTTCCGTTCCTTGGAACGATAAGGCTCGGAAGTCACCTTTCGGTTGATGAGTTGTATCGCTCAATTGTAGGTCAAAAGGATAAGATCGACACGATTGCTAACGATATGTTAACCAGGACTTCTCTTTCTCCGATTACAGATTGTGATGTTATCCTTCTTAACGCGTCAGTTTTCGAATTGACCGGCAAGAAGCGTGCTACTAATCGTGAGGTTAAGGAATCGATTCGAGCAAAGGGCTACGAAATTTGTCCCGCTGAAGTTGGACCACAACTTCGCCGACAGTATCGAAACCAACCGAAAGGAGAATGGTTGAATATCGCAATGGACCCTATGTTCGATAAGGACGGATCGCTATTTATATATAGTGTTGCCTGCTGTGCCGGTGAGTACTGGCTCCGTTCAAGCGGTGGAGGTGATGAACACTATTGGAATGGTGAGGATCGATTTGTTTTCATCCCACGGGTTTGCAAGTGATGAAAGAAGCTGCCGCGCATCAATCATGGTTGATGCGCGGCTTTTATTTTTTTGAAACAATATATATGAAAATTAGAGAAAGATATTGATTGCCAAACAATATCTTTTAGTGTATCTTCTAGAGAAGTTCTTTATACTTTTTAAATAAAACAAAATAAGGAGGAGGGGAAGATGAAGGTTCTTGTGGTTGAGGACAATGCGCACATGCAGGCTTTGCTTTGTGATGCCTTGAAAAATCATTTCGGTCATAAAATAGAGATTGTGATCGCTAAAAATTTGAGCGAGGCAAATTTGGCAAAAGCTGAGCATCTACACTCGACAGATTTGATTCTGATGGATTCGAGTCTTGGCGGTGGAGAGCACACATTTGAATTGATAAAAGACCTTAGTACGGTTTACGAAGGTCTCATGGTGGCAATGTCTCTGGAGATTGCCAAACACCAAGCGATGCTTGAGTGTGGTTGCACCCATGCCTGTGAAAAAACGAATATCCCTTGGTTTTTAAGCAGGGAATATTCGACAGGTATGTAACCTAAAATTTAAAAAGAAAGATTTAAACAGCCACTACGTCAAGTACGTAGTGGCTGTTAAATTTTATTTATAATCTATCAAACAATATCCAAAATTTTCATTAATTTAATAAATTGTCTAATTCTTTTTAGTGGAAATATTTTAGCCTAAAAAAGAAAAGCCTGTCACACACTGTTAAGTGAGTGACAGGCTTTGTGATTGTAATCTACAGGTTAATTGCTTTCGAAGGGAAGTTTAGTGTCTGGAAATAATCCAGCATGGTTTCTTCACGACGAATCATTTGAACCCGACCGGAACTGCCAGCGTATCTGGCAGGTGACAGCAGAAGTTCCTTTGGACGGAGTCTGCCGTTATACTGGAAACCCATAGCGCTGCCGTGGGCTCCGGTGTCATGAGTGACGACGATGTCGCCCTCCTTGGTGTCTGCGGGCAAAAGTCGGTCTGTCGCCAGCCGGTCGCAATTTTCGCAAATTGATCCAACTACGTTCATACGCGTTCTTTTTCCCGTTCGCGGTTTCCCATGCGGATTCAGGATGTCCACATGATGATACGCTCCGTATATACCGGGACGCATCAGTGCGGGCATTCCTGTGTCAACTCCAACATGTCGTTGGTAGGTGAATTTCTGGTTAATAACCTTTGAAACCAGGGCACCATGAGGACCTGTTATGTACCTACCACACTCTGTAAATAGCGTTGGTAACCAACCGTGGTTGGCTCCGAAACTTTTTACCAGTGAGCAGATCTGACGAGCCATGGAATCCAAATTGATCGGTTTTTGGGTCGGCTTGTATGGTATGCCGAAACCTCCGCCGATGTTGATGAATTCCAGTCTGATACCGAGCTTCTCTTCGAGAAGAAGCGTGATATCAAGGAGCATCCGGACGGTCTCGACTATATACTTCTGATTCAGCTCGTTCGAGCAAATCATGGTATGTAGTCCAAACCGCGTTGCGCCGTGACTTATTGCTTTTCTGTACGCTGGGATGACCTGTTCGTGGGTGATCCCGTACTTTGCTTTGTGTGGTTCACCGATGATGCTGTTCCCAGTCCTTCTTTTTCCAGGATTGTACCGGAAGCAGATAAGTTCTGGGAAACTACGTGATTTGTCGGATGGCAGAGCCACCTTATCAATCAGGCTGATATCATCGAGGTTGAGAATGCAGCCACCATGCCGGAGTGCCCATGCGAATTCCTCTTGCGAGGTATTGTTCGACGTGAACATGATTTTTCTTCCTGACGCACCAAGTTTTCGGACCAAATGTAGTTCAGGAATTGAACTACAGTCAAAACCGAATCCATGCAATGTGAACATACTCAGGATTTCTGGGTTGGGCAATGCCTTCACCGCGAAATACTGACGATGGGGAATCGACGAAAATGCTTTGTTGAATTTACGGCATGTTTCGTTAATCCCAGCCTCATCATAGATGTGGAATGGTGTTCCGTATTCTTCCGCTATGAGCGGCAGAACTGGAAACAACCGATCCTTGAACGACTTTGACATTGGCATAGCTTGATCCTTTCTGTTTGTTGTTGGGTCAACTTTTCAATATGCAACGTTTGCAGATTGAAACGCTTTGACGATCTTCTTTTCATGAAGATCGATTGGAGTTGTACAAACCGCATACCGAATGTATGGGTCGAAATGAACACCGACAATACCGGTATTCTTGATCATCAAACGGGCCGATCCAATCGCTTGTCCGAACGCCTGTTTGGGGCAATCGAACAAACTAAAGAAACCAGCTTTGGGCTCAACTGCCGGACGCATACCTGCGTTGATGAGAATCAGATTGAGGAGCGTTAAGCGATCCTCGTAAATTTCCCGAATATCATCAATCAGATGGTTGCTGTTCTGGAATACCGAAAGGATTCCATTTGCTAGTGCCGCGTTGAATCCACTGTCCGTGTTACCCTTGACCTGCTTGATGTCAGCCATGAATTCCGTTGAACCAACCATGGCTCCAATTCTCCAGCCGGTAAAATTACCAGCTTTCGAGGCGGAAAACGCTTCGGCCCAATTCAGATCAGGATAATCAATGGCGACATCTGTCAGTGTCGTTGCATCTTCGTCATACGTGAGTATAGCGTACGCAGCATCATTGAAGACGCGGATACCTCTTTCCTCACAAATAGCGCAGAGCTCTGACAACCATTCCTTATTGCCGACTATCCCACATGGGTTGTGAGGAAGATTCAACATAATCAAATCGCCCTCTCCCATTTCGAGATCTGTAATCACCTGCAAATCAAACAAAAATCCGAGGGATTTCTCCATCGGTGCATGCGTGTGTAAAACACCACGGCACATTTTGGCCTGATCGGCTGGTGTTGGATACCCAGGTTTCGTCATAGTGATAACTCGCACAGAGTTTTCACCTCTGCACCAGCCGCCACATGAATTGATCACCATCCCGAGCATCGGCTTGATGCCTGGGATCGGCAGAAAATCAATCCTGCCTGGGTAATCGCTGACTTTTGTCCTGACGTGTGCCTGGACAAAATCCTCTGCAAAATCAGGACATCCCGGCGAACCGTTGTCCTGGTATTCGTGCATCGATTCATGGTCGGACCGAATCATTCTGGCCGCCACTTCACGCGCGATTCCAAAGGCGGGTCCAGACGGTTGGCCGATGGAAAGTTTGATTAAATCCAAACCTTCATCATCTGCCTGCCTGCACCAACCCTTGATGGTTTGGAACAGATTTCCGCCGCCTACTGGTAACATCGATTTCCTTGTCATTTCTACTCCTTCTTGTTTTTTGGTGGATAATATTTAATGTGCAACCAAGATCCCACCATTACCTTGTTCTAGACATAGCCTACTTTTTTAATTAAAAATTGCAAGTCATCATAATTAATGAGGTAATTTTTTGAAAATTAGCATATAATTGTTAGCTGAATTCGTGTTTGGTTACTTGTCTTATATTTTACAATTTTAATAACGCAAATAAAAATTGTCTATTCATGTAAAATATGTTTACTTTGTTTAAGGTGTAGATTTAATATTAAGAAAGTGGATTATTATGATGAAGAAAATTCCCAAACTAGATTTAGTTATCTATATCAAAAAACAGTGTCATCGATTGTTAAAGAAATGTCTAAAATTACGTGAAGAAATATATTTAGAATAATTATATAATTTTGTTATAATCAACAAATAATGAAAAAAAATACTAGTCTAATTCCCATTGCTATAGTTGCTTTTATTTTGGTTTTTATGTTCTCCTTGCTTGGTGTCATTCGGGAATTTGTAAACAGTAGTTTTATTATTCAAATTGATAACCAAATAGAAAACTTTTTATATAACTTGCGGACTGACATTCTGACTAGCTTTTTTTATTTTATAACACTATTTGCCGAGCCGGTGACAACTTTTTTTGCATCAATAGCAATCAGTATTTATATCTGGCTACATAAGAATAGAATTTTCTTATTTATATTTTGGTTTTCGATGACTTTTGGTTTAGGGCTAACTTATTTAGGTAAACTATTTTTTCAAAAGAGCCGACCAGATTTGGCTATTAGGTTAGTTATAGAAAATTCATATACTTTTCCGAGTGCACACGCCTCCGTTGTAGTCCTCCTGTATGGTTTTATTACTTATTTAATCTTTAGGACGACTAGGTATTTTACTGTAAAATTATTGACTATTCTATCTTTTGTCGCACTAGTTATTTTAGTTGATTTGAGTCGATTATATCTAGGAGTACATTATTTGAGCGATGTTATTGCCGGTAATATTATTGCGCTATTAGTCTTGGTCCTATCAATTTCCATAGCTGAATTTTTTGTAAAAGAATAGACATAAGTAAACATGGGCACATCCAATTGTTCCTTGTTATTTAATTTGATTATGACAAATAATTGCCTTACTTCCGAAAATATGTTTTAATTACAGCTTATAAATTTAATCAACAAGTAAAATGGAAATCAGAAATATTGCAATTATCGCCCATGTTGACCATGGGAAAACAACCCTAACTGACCAAATACTTCAGCAAACTGGATTTTCTGATGGCTCTACTTCAATGGATTCAAATGATCTAGAAAAAGAAAGGGGAATTACTATTTATTCTAAAAATACTGCTGTTATTTACAAAGACAGCAAAATCAATATTTTGGATACACCAGGCCATGCTGATTTTGGTTCTGAGGTAGAGAGAGTTCTACGTTCAATTGACTCTGTTCTTTTAATTGTTGATGCTGCAGAAGGACCAATGCCTCAAACTAAATTCGTGCTAAAAAAGTCTTTAGAACTTGGCCTTAAACCTATTTTAGTTTTAAACAAAATTGATAAACCTACTGCTAATATTAAAAAAGCACATGATGAAGTTTACGAATTGTTTTTTGATCTTGGTGCAAATGATGAACAGCTAGATTTTGAGACAGTTTACGCTATTGGACGAGAAGGAATTGCTAAAATTAACATGGAGGATGATTCGAAGGACCTGACACCTCTTCTTGATTTAATTTTGGAAAAAGTAAAACCAGCTTCTGATCCTGTAATGATCGATCAACCTTTACAGGCTCAAGTTTTTAACTTGGCTTATGATAACTTTCTAGGAAGAATGGGAATTTGTAGAATTTATGCCGGTAAAATCAAACATGGTCAGGAAATTATGGCAAAAAACCACGATGGTGAAGTATTTAAAGGTAAAATTACTAAACTGTTCGGATTTGAAGGTTTTGATAAAAAAGTAGAAACAGAAGCAGTTAACGGAGATATTGTGATGATATCCGGTTTGCCAGAAATTTTCATTGGACAAACTCTGGTAGATAATTTAGATACAGAATTATTGCCTAATATTCAAATTGACGAACCTACATTGTCATTGAAAATATTAGTTAATGACTCTCCATTTGCTGGACGTTCTGGTAAAAAATTAACTTCTCGACAAATTAGGGAAAGATTAGAAAAAGAACTAGAAGTTAACGTCGGCTTGCAAGTTGATTTTGATTCAGGTACAGGATCAGAATTCCAAGTTTTTGGACGAGGGGAATTACACCTGTCTGTTCTACTAGAAAATATGAGAAGAGAAGGTTTTGAAATGTCAGTCTCTCAACCTGAAATTATCGTTAAAGAAATTGATGGAGTTAAATCAGAACCATTCGAAGAAGTAACTGTATTAATTCCAGATGAAAATACCGGTGTCGTAATTGAAAAACTTGGAAATAGAAAAGGATTAATGACAGATATGCGCCCAGAACATGGACAAACTCGAATTATTTTTCTAGTACCAACCAGAGGTATCTTGGGATATAGAAATGAATTTATTGTTGATACAAAAGGTGAGGGAATTATGACTAGTGTTTTCCATTCTTATAAACCACATGTTGGATTTATCAGCAAAACAGAATACGGATCAATGATATCAATGGCAAGCGGAAAAGCCTTAGGTTTCTCGCTTTACAATTTGCAGGATAGAGGAGTTTTATATATTCCACCAGCAATAGAAGTTTACGAAGGTATGATCATTGGTTATACAACAAAAGGCGAAGATATGACAGTTAATCCTACTAAAGGAAAGCAACTAACTAACATGCGAGCTTCTGGTTCTGATGAAAACATACAATTAGTTCCACCGTTTGAATTGGATATTGAAAAAGGTTTAGGTGTAATGTCTGGTGATGAATATCTAGAAATTACACCTGATGCAGTCAGATTAAGAAAGAAATTCT